>CALMZT010000412.1 GCA_937870805.1 uncultured Chloroflexota bacterium | reverse complement strand
CGATTTTGATGTCTTTTTCGGTAGGCGCAGGGTTTTCGTCAAGCAGCGCGGCGGATGTCATCAACAGTCCCGGCGTGCAGAAGCCGCATTGTACAGCAGCGTGTTCGATAAACGCTTCTTGCAGCGGGTGAAGCGTTTCGTGTCCGTTTTGCGCCGCCAAGCCTTCAATCGTCTTGACCTGCGCGCCCTGTGCCTTGAACGCCGGGAAAATACAGGAATTGATGGGCGTGCCGTTGACGTGGACGGTGCAGATGCCGCATTCGGCTTCGTTACAGCCGATTTTCGTGCCCGTGAGTCCCAAATCGTAGCGCAGCACTTGCGCCAGCGTGCGCGATTGCGGCACATCTAAGGTATGCTCGACACCGTTTACGGTCAGTTGTAGTTCGCTCATCATTTCACCCCGAAATTACATCAAAGACATTGGGTTATTCGTTTTTAGTGATTGGTTATTCGTTTTAAATACGATCTCAAGAAACCGAAAACAATCTTGCGTTTTACCCCATCCCCACACCTTCCGCGTGCGCTTCGCCTGTTTTGGCGCGCTGTGCGGCTAAGGGCAGCGTTTGCCTCAATAATGTTTCAATCATGTGCTGGCGATACTCCGCCGTCGCACGATAGGCACTGGCGCGGGGATGCAAGGTGTCACGCGCGACTCTCACGGCACGTTCGATGGCGTCCTGTCCCACAGGCTGTCCACGCAGCGCGGCTTCGACTTCTGTTGCGCGCACAGGTTTCGGCGCAACAGGACTCACGCAAATCCGCACATCGTCATAGTGCGTGCGCGCTTCATTGAGTTGTACCCATACGGCACAGCCTAAAATCGGTAACGCGACTCCTTGTGGGCGCATGATACGCTTGAAGGCTGTGCCTTCGCGTTCGCCGCACAGCTTGAAACGGAAAGCGACCAATACGTCGCGATGATGATCGAGTGCCGAGATGCCAGGACCTTTGAACAGCGCGGGCAGCGGCAGCCATTCGCGGCGACCATCGCTCCACGCAACGTAACCTTCCGCATCAAGAGCGACGAGTGAGGTTGTACCATCGCCAGCAGGGAGAGCGTGCGCAACATTGCCGCCGAGTGTGCCGACGTTGCGCACCTGTGGTCCACCGACGACGCCGCAGCTTTCGACCAAACAGGTCACGCGGGCTTCCAACAGCGCCGATTTGACGATGGTAGTGTGGGTCACTGCTGCGCCGAGATGACAAACATCATCGACTGTTGTGATGTCGAGCATCTCGCGCACTTGTGTGACATCGACCATCGCGTCGAGGGGTTCAGCACGATCCGTAAATTGAAGGTCGATCATCAGATCGGTGCCGCCCGCGATGATGCGCGCTGCGCCGTGATGCTGCGCTAATAAGCTCAGCGCTTCGTCAATGGTTTGCGGCAGATAGTAGGCTTTCCACAAAGACATGGTGTGTGATTTCGCTAAAAATGCTACTATTGGTTGCCATCACTTTAACATAGGCTTTTGAGATGACACAAGTACAGGGTGATGAATGTCGAGCGAATTCAGTGATTATCGACAAGCGTACCCGCAGTAAATTGTGTTAAATTCACACATTGTTGCGTAGGGTAGTTTTCAATATAGTTTTGCGTCTGTGCTTTTTTGAGAAGTTTTATGGCTGTATCTTCTAAAAACCGAATGGGCGGCGATTGGTGGGCAGCCGTCATGCCTCTGCTGGCAACCGCAGTCGCTTTTGCGCTGGCGCTGCTGGTCGGTGCGTTTGTGCTGCTGGCACTGGGCGCAGACCCCATTCAGGCTTATGCCGCGCTGTTGGACGGCGCATTCGGTACAAGCACCAACCTCCTGAGAGTTTTCACGCGCTCGACCCCCTTACTGTTAGTGGCAATTGGCGTGTGCATCGCTTTTCGCGGCGGCGTCATAAACATCGGCGCTGAAGGGCAGTTGTTCGTCGGCGCAGTCACAGCAACCGCGTTTTCACTGGCGTTCGCCAACAGTTTACCGCCGTTCACAGTAGGCTTTTTGACGCTGCTGGTCGGCACGTTAGCAGGCGCGGCGTGGGGCGCGGTGCCGGGTTTCCTCAAAGCGCGCTTCGATGTCAACGAAATCCTCAGCACCGTCATGATGAACGAGATCGCCATTCAACTGCTGCTGTTTCTGCTCAGTGGACCGATGATTGACCCTGCGCAAGTGGCGCAAGGCACGCGCGTGCCGCAGTCGGCGCGGCTTCCCGAAGTCGCATGGTTGTTAGAACTGGATTCACGCTCGGCGCTGCACATTGGCGTGTTGATTGCTATTGCGATGGCGGTTGTCGCGTGGATTGTGTTGTGGCATACGACGATTGGCTACCGCATCCGCGCTGTTGGACAGAACAAAGACGCGGCGCGCTATGCTGGAATCTCGGTGCGGCGTTATATCACGCTGGCGATGACATTAAGTGGCGCGCTGGCAGGTCTAGCAGGCGCGGTGCATGTGCAGGGCGCGGAGCATCGCATGGTCGAAGGCTTTGCGGTGGGCTATGGTTTTTCCGGTATCGTCGTGGCGTTGTTCGGGCGTTTGCATCCATTGGGCGCAATTCCGGCGGCGTTCCTGTTTGGCGTGCTGCTGGTCGGCGCGGATAAAATGCAGCGCACGGTGCAAGTGCCGACAGCAACCGTGATCGTGCTGCAAGGTTTGGTCGTGATCTTCGTCGTCAGCAGCGATTATTTTGTGCGGCGCTGGCTGGCGCGGCGTGCGGCACGCGCGATACAAGCTCCTGCTGCTGCGCCTGTCGTGAAGCAGGAGGCGGGCGTATGAATGACATCCTCGCTATTTTCATTGAAGCCGCTGCGCTCACCCTGTTATACTCGACGCCTTATCTGTATGCCGCGATTGGCGAATTATTTGTACAGCGTTCCGGCGTGCTCAATCTGGGCGTCGAGGGCATGATGCTGATGGGCGCGTTCACGGCGATTTATGCGATTTCACCCGATGGCTTGGGCTTTCATCCTCTGGTCGGCGTGCTGTTCGCGGCGGCAGTGGGCGCGCTGATGGGTTTGGCGGCGGCTGTCGTCAACGTCACGTTTCAAGCAGAGCAAGGTATCAGTGGCATTGGCTTCAGCTTGTTCGGCTTAGGCTTGTCGTCGCTACTGTTCAAAGTGCTGGCGGGCGGCGTGATCGTCGCTCGCGGCTTTGACCCGATTTTTATCCCCGTGTTGAGCGACATTCCCATCGTCGGCAGAATTTTATTTCAGCAGAATGTGATGGTTTACGCAGCGTTCGCGCTCGTGCCGATTTCGGTGTGGGTGCTGAACCGCACACGATGGGGCTTGCAGATTCGCGCTGTCGGACAGAATCCGGCGGCGGCGGATACGATGGGCGTCAACGTCGTGCGCGTGCGTTATATGACGCTGATTTTGGGCGGCGCGCTGGCAGGCATTGCGGGCGCGGCGTTGTCTACGGCGCTGACGGGCATCTTTCAGGAAAACATGACGGAAGGCAAAGGCTTTATCGCGGTTGCGCTGGTGTACTTTGGCGGCTGGTCGCCCTGGCGCGTGATGGGCGGCGCGCTGCTGTTCAGCGTTGCCAATAACCTGCAAATTTGGGCGCAGATTTATGATTTGCGCATCGCAGGCACGCCCATTCCGCCGAATCTGTTGATTATGGTTCCCTATATTTTGACGATTGCGGTGTTGATCTTCGCGCGACAGCGGCGGCGTCTTGAACCTGCGGCGCTGACGAAACCGTTCCAGCGCGGCGAGAATTAGGGTATCCACAGGTGCTATCACCTGATAAAGAGGATTATTGTTCGCTACATTTAGGGAGGAAATACTGTGACAAAGAAGCGTTTAATCTCTGTCTTTGTGGTCGCTTTGGTGCTTCTGAGCCTCACAGGTGTTGTGCAGGCACAGGAAGAACCTATCCGCGTAGCCATCGTGATGCCGAGCAGTATCACCGATATCTCGTGGAGCCAATCGCTTTATGAAGGACTGGTGCGCGTGCAAGAGGAAATGGGCGGCGAAAGCGCGCTGGAAATTGCTTACACCGAAGGCATGTTTGATGTGACAGCGGCGGCGGGCGCGCTCCGTGATTACGCCGAACAGGGCTATGACATCGTGATCGCGCACGGCACGCAGTACGGCACATCGCTGTTTGAGCTTGCGCCCGATTATCCTGATACCTCGTTCGCGTGGGGGACATCGACGGATGTAGGCGCAGCGCAAGGCTTGACCAACATCTTCGCCTATGAAGCGGCGGCGCAAGAAGGCGGTTACGTCAACGGTGTGATAGCCGGTTTGATGACCGAAAGCAACAAGGTCGGAATCGTCGGTCCTATTCCAGCGGGCGATGCGCTGCTGTACATTAACGGATTCACGCAGGGTGTTCATGCCTCGAATCCTGAAGCAGAAGTTTTGCTGGCATATACGGGTTCATTTGGGGACACCGCTGCCGCCGCCGAAGTTGCGCAAACGCAAATCAGCGCGGGCGCAGATATTCTGACGGGCACGGCACAGCAGGTCGTTGGTGCGATTGACGTGGCAGAGGCGGCAGGCGCTTTGTGGTTTGGCACACAGGCAGACCAAAGCCCACAGTGGCCCGATACTGTTGTGTCATCACAGGTCTACGATTGGGCACCAATGTTTCGTGACATGATCGCCCAGCGTCAGAACGGCGTGAATGGCGGTATCGTGTATCGTTTGACATTAGAGAACGGCGGGCAGTTCTTCGCTTACGGCAATGTCGAAATTCCCGAAGACGTGCAGGCAGCAGCCGACGCCGCGACAGAAGCCATCATCTCTGGCGCGCTCTATCCGTTAGGTAATTTGCCCGCAGAGACGTTCCGTATCGCCGTAGTCATGCCCAGCAGCAGCACCGACCTCGCGTGGAGTCAGGCGATGTATCAGGGCTTGCTGGCACTTCAGCAGCAGTTGGGCGGCTCGACAGCTTTGGAAATCGCTTACACCGAAGGCATGTTTGACGTGACAGCGGCGGCAGGCGCGCTGCGTGATTATGCGGAACAGGGCTATGATCTGGTTATCGCGCACGGCACGCAGTACGGCACATCGCTGTTTGAACTTGCGCCCGATTATCCCGAAACATCCTTCGCATGGGGCACGGCGACAGATACAGGCGTCGATGCGGGTCTAACCAACATCTTCGCCTACGAAGCGCGTGCCGAAGAAGGAGGCTACGTCAACGGCGTGATGGCGGGCTTGCTGACGCAAAGCGGCACGATTGGCGTCGTCGGTCCTATCCCGGCGGGTGATGCGCTGCTGTACATCAATGGTTTCCAGCAGGGCGCTGTTGCCTCTAACCCCGATGCGAATGTCGTAATTGCCTACACAGGTGGCTTCGGTGATACTGCGGCAGCCGCTGAAGTCGCGCAAACGCAGATCGGCGCGGGTGCGGATGTACTCACCGGCTCAGCGCAGCAGGTCGTCGGCGCAATTGATGTCGCAGAGGCAGAGGGCATCGTTTGGTTCGGCACGCAGAGCGACCAAAGTGGCAACTGGCCCGCTACAGTAGTCGCGTCGCAAGTCTTCAACTGGACGCCCACACTCGCGCAAATGGTTGACAACATTCTCGTAGGTCGGCTTGGCGGCGTCGCGTATGAAATCTCCCTCGCCAACGGCGGTTTGCAAATCGTCTACGGCGGCGTAGAACTGCCCGAAGACGTGCGCGCGGCGGCAGATGCGGCAATCGCGGGCATCGTGGATGGCAGTATCGTCGTGGAACAAGAACTTCCGCAGTAGCTTTCAGCGATCAGCAAATACAAAGACTTTCGCAAAATCCCCTCTCTCGATTATTGGGAGAGGGGATTTAAGTAAACGTGTCCAAAACGGTAAATATCTATGTCTCAACCCATCACCCTCCCCTCTGGTCACAAGCAAATCACGCACGCTGAAATGCGCGGCATTGTCAAGCGTTTTCCCGGCGTGCTGGCGAACGATCACGTCAACTTCGATGTGAAAGCGGGCGAAATCCACGCGCTGCTGGGCGAAAATGGCGCGGGCAAAAGCACACTGATGAAGACCCTCTACGGCATGTATCAGCCGCAGGAAGGGCAAATTCTGCTCGATGGTGTGCCCGTGACGTTCCGTTCACCATCCGATTCACTGGCAAACGGCATCGGCATGATTCACCAGCACTTTATGCTCGTACAAACGCTCACCGTGACCGAGAATGTGGCGCTGGGCATTCAAGGCGGGGGGATGCTCATTGACCTTGAAGAGGTACGAGATCGTGTGATCGACCTATCGAAAGCCTACGGGCTGAAAGTGAATCCCGACGCCTATATCTGGCAGCTTTCGGTAGGCGAACAGCAGCGTGTGGAAATCGTCAAGGCGTTGTATCACGGCGGCGCGTTGTTGATTTTGGACGAGCCGACGGCGGTGTTAACGCCTCAGGAAGTCAAAGAACTGTTCATGACACTCAAGCAGATGCGCGAACAGGGACACGCGCTGATTTTCATCTCACACAAACTGCACGAAGTCCAGGAATTGTGTGATCGTATCACCGTGATGCGCGATGGGCGTGTAATCGACACGATTGCCAACGAAGGTGTAGATCGGCGGCGGTTAGCGCGCATGATGGTCGGGCGCGATGTGCAGTTTCAGCCAGATCATCCTTACGTCAAATTGGGCGATGTGCGCCTGGCGATCAACAAGCTGACGGTGCGCAACGATCAGGGACTCACGGCGCTGCGTGATGTATCGTTAGAAGTACACGGCGGCGAAATCGTCGGTATTGCGGGCGTATCGGGCAATGGGCAGCGCGAACTGGCTGAGACGATTGCGGGCTTGCGGGAAGCGGTCAGCGGCGACATTGTGTTAGCAGGTAAGTCGATTTCAAATGCTCCTGTGTCAGAACGTTTGGCGGCGGGCTTGGCGTTTATCCCCGAAGAACGTATGAAACACGGCATTATCGGCGCATTCTCGGTTGCCGAAAACGCAGTATTGCAGAACCACAGCGCTAAGCCGTTTGCGCGCGGGGCGCTGATGAGTTTCAGCAATATCAACCGCCACGCACACAGCCTGATCGAGCGCTTCAGCATCAAAACGCCATCCCATCAGACGCTTGCCAAGAATTTGTCTGGCGGCAACATCCAAAAACTGATTTTGGCGCGCGAACTGTCGCGTAACCCCTCTGTGCTCATCGCGGCGCAGCCCACGCGCGGCGTCGACATCAGCGCCACCGAGTACATCCACAGCGTATTGCTCAAGGAACGCAGCGACGGCGTGGCGATTTTGCTGATTTCCGAAGATCTGGATGAAATTCTAGCGCTGTCTGATCGTGTGGCGGTGCTGTACGAAGGGCAGATTGTCGGCGTGCTCAATCGCAGCGAGTTCGATGTAGAGACGTTAGGCATGATGATGGCGGGAGTACACCACGACAGATGAACAACATGCAATGGTTTAATGAACCTGCTCAATGGCAAGCCACACAAGATGGCGTTCGCTTGAACACTGATGCTAAAACGGACTTCTGGCGCAAGACGCATTATGGCTTTATCCGCGATAACGGACACTTTTATTTTCAGGACGTGGGCAGGAATTTTGTCGCTCAGGGAAAGTTCAGCGGGCAGTACCGTGATCTCTACGATCAAGCAGGTTTGATGCTGCGCGTGGATGAAACGACGTGGATGAAATGCGGCGTGGAGTTCGTCAACGGCGTGCAGCAGGCGAGTGTGGTGATGACCCGTGAATACTCTGATTGGTCGGTGACGCCGCTTCACGACAATCCTTCCGCAATATGGTTCCGCGTCGTCGGTAAGCTGCCAGCGGTTGAGATGTACTATTCACTGGATGGCACATCTTATACAATGCTGCGCATGGGCTATTTAGCGGATGTGGATCATCTTCACGTTGGGATGATGGCTTGTTCGCCCGATGGCAAAGGCTTTGAAGTCGTATTTGAAGAATTCAGCGTTAGTTTAGAATAAGATGTTATTCAAAAAATTCCATCACGTCGCCATTATTTGCTCAGATTATGAAGCCTCAAAACGCTTTTACATTGACTTGCTCGGCTTCGAGATTATCTCTGAACTCTATCGCGCGCCCAAACAATCGTGGCGGCTCGATTTGCGTTCCGGCGACTGCCACATCGAACTGTTTACCTTCCCCGACCCGCCGCCGCGTCCCTCAACACCGGAGGCTCAGGGTTTGCGACATCTTGCCTTTGAAGTCGATGATGTCGCGCAGACGGTACGCGAATTGGAAGCCAAAGGTATCGCTGTTGAGCCGATTCGCGTTGATGAACTCACAGGCAAACATTTCACCTTCTTTCAAGACCCCGATGGTTTGCCACTGGAATTGTACGAACGCTAATCATGTAACCTGAGTTCGGGTTACGCGATGTGAAATTGATATTACGTGCTTGTAGGGGCACAACATGTTGTGCCCTTCCTATAAAATGCGAACTCAAAATTCTTATTCTGGATTGACGTTAATGTAGCAGAAGATTCGACGAGCCGTGCGTCGTAGGGGACGACCAACGTGTCGTCCCGTTTGACTGAAAACTGTCAACTGATAACTGACGACCCTCTTACATTACATCGCGCATTAAAGTGTCAAAAGGAACTCAAATGCACCATGTTTTCTGCTATGCTGTCCTTAGAGAAAGGAATCTCCATGTTGTACACCCATCTAAAGACTATCGACTATCGACTAAAAACTGCTCTGTAAATTCACTGCATTTTCTGCTTACATTTAACTTTCAGGTTGGTTTTAGGTTTGAAAAAATAGTCAGCGAACGAAGAAGAGGTTATGTGTAACAGGGCAAATAAAACATTAGGCTGTATATGCCCTGTTAAACAGAGAGCCTCTCCCTTTGTGTGCTTGTCTTCTTTAAATGCACATAGCCGCCGCGCTCACACTACGGTACATTCATGCCCATTTATCGACAGCAGTTTTAAGGAAGCCAATTCATGAAGCTCGTCACGTTTGTACATGGGACACGCACACTCGTCGGGGAACTCGTAGACGATGAGGTCTACAACACGTCCATTCCCGGCAGTATGTTCGATACCATACGGCGCGGCATTACGCCCACACGCACCAGCGAACATTATTCACTCTCAAAGGTCACGCTCGCTGCGCCCCTTCGCCCCGGCAAGATCATCGCCATCGGGCGCAACTATCCCGAACACGCCGCAGAATTGAGCCATGAAGTACCCGCTGCGCCGCTGATTTTCGCCAAATTTCCCAGCAGCATCATCGGGCACGGCGAAACCATCAGTTGGCGCGCCTCGATTACTCAGAAGGTCGATTGGGAAGGTGAACTCGCTGTCGTGATCGGCAAGAAGGCGCGCGATGTTTCTGAAGCCGATGCTTACAAGCATGTCTTCGGCTACACCATCGCCAACGACGTGAGCGCGCGCGATTTGCAACTTGAGGTCGATAGCCAGTGGACGCGCGGCAAGAGCCTCGACACCTTTTGCCCGATGGGACCCTTCATCATCACACGCGACGAAGTGCCTGACCCACACGCGCTGAGCGTCAAGACCACCGTCAACGACGAGGTGGTGCAGGAGGGCGAAACGGGTTCGATGATGTTCAAAATTCCGCAGTTGATTGCCTACTGCTCACGCATGTTCACGCTCGAACCCGGCGACGTGATTTTGACAGGTACACCGCCCGGCGTCGGTCATGGTCGCAAGCCGCCGCAGTATTTGAAGCACGGCGATACCGTCACGGTCAGCATCAGCGGCATTGGCGAACTGAGCAACCCCTGCAAAATTCTCGCGGACGCTTAACATTTAGTGATTACCTGGTTGCTGTCTTTACTGCACTGTTTGCATTTTTGAGAAGCCACATCACCGTGGCTTCTTCTGGTCGCAGCCCATTGCCGTTGGAGTGCTTTTGATGGCGTTTCCATGCCGACAACAGCGACCCATCGAGATAGGCATCGAGCACGAGGGGCGAGACATAGTATTTGCGGCACACGGCGGCGGTGTTGCCAAGCTGCTGTGCCACTTCCTTGATTGACTGAACAATATTCTTTTGTGCCTGAATTTCGTCCTCGCACGGTTCGCACGCGCACAGCGCACGCACCGCCAATACCGTTCCGCCCCATGTGCGGAAGTCTTTCGCCGTGAAGTCCTCGCCTGTGATTTCGCGCAGGAATTCGTTGACATCAGCCGAGCCAATTGACTGACGTTTGCCGTCCTCGTCGTAATACTGGAACAGGTCTTGACCGGGAATATCACGACACTGCTTCACGATGCGGGCGAGGCGCTTATCCTCAACGTCAATCGAATGCTGCTGATGGCTCTTGCCGTTGAACTCAAAGTGCACTTTTGAGCCTTCAACGTCTACATGCTTATCACGCATCGTCGTCAAGCCATAGGATTTGTTATCGCGGGTGTATTCTGGATTACCGATGCGAATCAGGGTCGTTTCCAGCAGGCGCACGACCACCGCCAGCACCTTTTCGCGCGGCAGCCCGGGCAGCGACAGATTCTTTTCCACACGTTCGCGGATTTTGGGCAGATTTTCGCCAAACAGGTTCATTCGCCCAAAGTTATTCTCGCTGCGAGCCTTACGCCAGCGTGGGTGATAACGATACTGCTTGCGCCCCTTCGCGTCGCGCCCTGTCGCCTGAATGTGTCCGTTGAGTGCTGTGCAAATCCACACATCTGTCCACGCCGGAGGGATACCCAGTGATTTGAAGCGCTCAAGCTCCTGCTTATCTTTGATCTCTTTGCCTTTGGCGTCAAAGTAAGCAAACTTTTTGCCATGCGGTTCGCGCCGTATACCGGGTTCATCATCATCGACATAATGTAAATGAGCGACTTTCGCCACTTCGACGGGATCGGTTATCACAGTTGGTTCAGCCGTTTTTCGTGCCATACACATCCAATTTCATTCTCCAAGTCATTTCAAAATTCACGTTCATAGGGGACGACCAGTGTGTCGTCCCGTGCAAAAAACGACTTTGAAATGGTTTCTGCCTATGGACACGATAGCCTAGTTTTGTTGGATACAAATTAAAATTCGCAAATCAGCAGATGAGCAAGGCACTTGGTAGAGAGCCTATCCCCTTTCGTCAGCGCACGAACGCATTGTATAATTTGTAACAAGGAAATTCGTACTGAGGTCATCTGTGCCAATCCTCAAAGAAGGCGAACTGGATATTATCAGCCACAGCGAAGATCAAACGCGGCGGCTGGGAACACGGCTAGGTGCGCTGCTTCAGCCCGGCGATGTCGTTTGCCTTTCGGGGGATATGGGCGCGGGCAAGACAGCGTTTGCAGTAGGGATTGGCAAGGGTTGGGGTGCAAAAACACCGCTGACCAGCCCGACATTTAACCTGATACACGAGCACCGCCGCGATAGTGATAACATGCGCCTGTATCATCTGGACTGTTATCGTTTGGGTGGAGCGCTGGATGCCGAGACGATTGGGTTAGATGATGTGATCAGCGGGCGCGGCGCGGTCATTCTAGAGTGGCCCGAAAACATCAATGCCGTGCTGCCGAAAGAGCGCTTATGGGTCGAACTGCGCGTGCTGGAACTCACGAGGCGCAACTTCATCATGGAAGGCGTCGGCAAGCGCTACGAAGAACTGCTCAACAAGTTTAGAGAATCGACATTTGGAGTGTAGAGTCATCAGTTTTCAGTCATCAGTTTTCAGTACAATTCCTAATCTCACTACTGATAACTGACAACTGACAACTGTCTACTGAGAATTATGCTGTTAGCGATTGATACGGCGACGCAAATCATGAGCTTGGCGCTGCACGACGGTAAAAACATCGTCGCTGAGCAAACGTGGCATTCCGGCAACAACCACACCATTATGCTTGCGCCTACAATACACTCGATGCTGGCGGACAGCGGCGTGGGTGTGGATACATTGACGGCGCTGGCGGTATCTACGGGACCGGGGTCATACAGCGGCTTGCGCATCGGCGTGGCGCTGGCAAAGGGCTTGGCGGCTGCGCGCAAACTGCCCCTCGTCGGCGTTTCATCGTTGGATACACTGGCAGCAGGAACACCCTACTATAACGGCGGCTTGGTCGTGGTGCTGCCCGCTGGTCGGGAACGATTGATCGTCAAAACGTATCGCTGGCGTAAAGGGCGTTGGGGCAGCCATAAAAGCGAAGATCCACAATCGCTGGACAATTGGGAAGCCCTGATCGCTAAAATAGATGGTACAGCGTACATCACTGGTGAAGTCAACGATGCAGGGCTGGAAGTGGTTAAGGCGGCACAAGCCAATGGTGCGCCTGTGACGCTGCTGCCTGCGGCATACCGTTTACGCCGTGCGGGCTTTTTGGCAGAAGAAGCCTGGACGCGGTTGAACGAAAGCGGCGATAAGCAGGAATTTGAAGCCGCGCGTATTGTTCCCTTCTATGTCAAATCGAAAGATATCCCTGGCTAGATCAATCATTGATGGAGCAGCCTTTATGCTTTCTCCGTCACAATCTCCTTTATCATTGAACTGGTACAGATGAGAATTCTAAAAAGGCGATAGGTGAGATGACCTAACCCAATTTGGGCGGTTCATCCTATGTAACAATCGTTCATCTCTCCCATAAGCTGTGCTTTAAAATCAGTTAGGCTTAGGGTGTTCACATGTAAATAATGAAAGAATGGTTGCCACAAGCTTCTGAACCCATTTGCTGTTGTATCTGAGATGCCATACCCATGTAATGAAGCCGTCTAAGTGTGAATATTTACCTTACTGACAAATTTTTATCGAATATTTATTTTTAGGTTGAATTTATTTTACGTTTTGGCTCTATCATTTTGTCTTGTAGCTGTAAAACTCTAAGGATGACGTGCTGTGGCAACTTTAAAAGACACTCTCAAATCGCTGTATGCAGCGTATGCCCCAACAGCCCCATCTGCGCCATTGCAATCACTATCTTATAATGATAATGTTGCCATTTCGTATGAGCATCCTCCCGTGACGAATCTGACTCTGCGTTACATGACACTGAACGACATTGAACAAGTCACTGAGATTGATCGCCTATCATTCGATACGCCCTGGTCGGCTCGTTCCTACGCCTATGAAATCCAGGAGTCGCACTACAGCCATATGCTGGCGTTAGAAGCTGATGTCGTGCGCCCGGTCAGCGGCTGGAAACGCTGGCTGCGTTCGCTCGGCGGTACAGATAACCTAACTGTTGAGAAGACCATCGTCGGCTATGGTGGCTTGTGGAACATCATGGATGAATCGCATATCAGCACGATTGCGACACATCCTTACTGGCGTGGACGTGGTTGGGGTGAACTTTTGTTGGCGGCGATGATCCGCCGTTCGATGACGTTGAACGCGGGCTATGTGGTGCTTGAAGTGCGCGTGAGCAACACAGTTGCCCAAAATCTGTATCACAAATATGAGTTTGAAACGGTTGATCTGCGTCCCAGCTACTACCGCAACAACAACGAAGACGCTTACGATATGCGCCTGCATCTGCCCGACTTCGGGATGCGCAAACGCTTCAACGAACGCTGGCAGCAGCTAACAGACCACTACGATTTCGTGGACATGTACAGCGATCATAAAAAATGAGCTTGCAGGTAAAACCTAAGCCTGTGCAGCAGATTAAGCCTCGTGCTGCGAGGTGATCGGGATGTCTAACACCGTGCTCTCGAAGCTAGTAAGGTTCTCCAGCAAGTAGTCCGGCGCAGCAGCCGAGAGTGTCTCCTGGCTGGTGATGCCTGTGGCGACGGCAACCGCCATCGCGCCCAGCGCCCGTGCGCAGGCAATGTCCAACGGCGTATCCCCAACGATAATCACATCTGAGGGTCTAAATACATGCTCATAATGGCGGTTGGCGCGCGCCAATGCCAGCGCAGGCAGTAGATTGCGATCTACCGCTTCATTGCCGTAAGCGCCAATCGGAAACCACTCCGGCGAAAAACCAGCAGCGCGTAATTTAATCGGCGCAGTAGAAGCGACATTCCCCGTAATCACGCCCAAATGAATATGTTCCATACGGCGCAGCGACACCACTAAGTTCAAAGCGCCGGGGCAAGCGTGAGCCGCGTAGTTATTGATGAAGTGTGCCATAAAATGCGACATCTCGCGCTCATAAGCAGGGATACGATGTTCGATGTCCGCTTCTTTGAAGCCTTCGGGCGTGAGCAGTTCGATCAGCGTAAACCAATCGGTCTTGCCGCTAAAGTCGTGAGTATCGACCTTGCCACAGGTGCCGAACACCTTCAGCATAGCGGCGCGTGTGGCAGCACGCCCCGCGCCTTTGGTCAGCAGCAGTGTCCCATCAATATCGAACAGAATCAGCCGGGGATGATTTTGCGTCAACAAGCGTGCCTCTATCTATTAAACTCTATAGACACAACACCCATTACTCAAATTAGGAACGCTGTGTTTTGATTTGTTTTGTGAAAATCTTGTGAGGGTTGCTGATGTGGGGAGATTGAGCAAATCGCGCTGCCTTCAATCCCCCCACACAATAGTGACAAGTTATTCCGCGGGCTGCGGTTCTTCCTGAGCTTCCTGCTGTGACTCCTGTGGCTGTTGGGGTTTGATTTCCAGCGCGACCAACTGAGTGAACAGATCACGCATTACAGGTTCTGGCAGAGCGCCCGGTTGGCTGAAGACAATGGTGCGCTGCTTAATCATCATGATGGTTGGGATGCTGGTGATGCGGAAGGTCTGCGAGAGACCGGGATTTTCATCCACATTCACCTTGGCAACACGTACCTTGCCTGCGAATTCCTGCGCCAGCTTATCAAAGATTGGCGCGACCTGGCGGCAGGGACCACACCATGCTGCCCAAAAAGCGACGACCACAGCCAGTTCAGAGTCAATCACATCCTGTTGGAACGTGGCGTCTGTTACTGTGACCGGCTTGGTTTCAATTACGGGTTTATCAGTCATTACGGGTTCTTTCATCTCTTCTTTTACATCATTTTTCGCCGCGTTTTGCAACATTTCGACGGCAAGCGGCACATCCGTGCCCCAGGGGCGGCTGCGGCGCGCGATTTCTTCGCCACAGTACCATGCAATCATCGTCGGCTTATCGCTGACCTCGAAGCGGGCTGCGGCGCGCGGATTCTGTTTCGGATCGATGCGCGCAAACAGGACCTGCCCCGGCGTTTCGGACGCCTTCTTAAAAGCCGTCGCGAACTCGCTGCGGAGACCATTACCATCACTCAACAAGAGCAGCACAGGTTTTGTGTTGTTCAAGAGCGACTCTAGTTCCGTATCATTCAGCGTGCGTATGGTTTCCTGCATGTGATGCCTTTCGGGAGCTTCTTAAGTATAGACGCTCACAACTGTGAAATCTTACGCAGATTATAAAAGATAAAGCCTCGCGTTCACAGTTTTACACGAGGAAGACGGGGAGGAGTAGATGCGTTTGTGAGCTAAGAGTGACTCTGATACTCAGCGGTTAAATTGCCAAGTCTTTTGTCGATGGTCATAAAAGCCATCAGTACATCTGACGTTGTGATAATGTCAGCAGCATTTTGGCGAAAATTGGTGTTTCAAGCCGCGCGGAGGCAGCAGCCTACGCCATGAAACATAATATCACCGATCTTGCTCCCCAGCAGGCAACCACTAGCTGGCTGAACAAGGGGCTTTAAGTCCCGTGTGGATTTGCGCGAGTTTAAGAAACCGCAGGCGCTGTATTAAGCACAGCTTGAGGGACTTCTTCTTTACGCAGACTGGGAATGACATAGATGGGGCAGTGAGCACTTCCCAGTACCTTACTCGTGACACTGCCAAACAACCAGCGGGTGATGCCTGAGTGCCCGTGCGTGCAAATGGCAATCGCATCGACGCGGTGTTTCAGCGCGGTTTCGACAATGACCGTGGCAGCCTCGCCAACCTGCACTTCAGTATCGACGTGATAACCCTGTGCCTTTAGCTCAGCAGCGACCTTTTCGAGATAGGCGTGCGCGTGCTTCATCGTCCCATCAATTTCATTAGGTGAAGGAGCAATCATTGCGGCAGACGCATCCAAGCCGTAAAACGGTAGTTGTGGGGTATCTACCGCGATCACGAGCGTCATGCGTCCGTTCGCTGCTAGAATGCGCTTGGCTTCGGGAAGTGCGGTTTCCGCGAGTGGGGAACCATCGAGTGGTATGAGCACATGATTTAACATCGCTCGTCCTTCGGATACTCTCCTAATACTACCGTCAGTATATCACACTCGAATTTGCTGAAAATCAATATCAATGCCGACAATCGTCCCTAAATAATGGGCTTAGGACGTCGAAACAACAGCTTCAATAAGGCAAATGCCACCAGTATTACTTCCGTTTTGCGAGCATCAAGAACCCCTAATTTTAGGGGGCTGAGAATGACGGTACTTTGTGTTAACCTTATCAGACATGTTACCCTCTGATTGATGTGTTCTAACTGTTGACGATTTATCGACTATACGTCAACCAACTGTTCGACACAAAGGCACTGATGTTGTAACAGTTCTTGCTTCATTAGTTCCACGCTGAGCAGAGTCGTATTTTAAGACGTTGAACTCGAAAAATTGTTGATGAGTGTGTTGTGTTGACTTAGGAATGGAATTGAAGGAGAGATTTGAGATGAAATGTCCTGTATGTAAAACCGTAGACCTGATGATGACCGAACGGCAGGGAGTTGAAATCGATTACTGCCCAACGTGTCGCGGTGTTTGGCTTGACCGTGGCGAACTGGAAAAAATTATCGAGCGCGCCGCCGTGACGGAACAGCCACGCTTTGAAGACCCGCGTAAGTATCGTGAGGATGTCCCAGCGCAGGATTACTACGGCGATAAGCACCACGATGACAAACGCTATGGTCAACAGAGAAGGAAAAAGAACTGGCTGGCAGATGTTGTCGACATCTTCTAGCTGAAGTCTAAGGTCAGGACTTACGCAGTTGAGTTCACGAACAAGGGGTTTAAACCCCTTGTTCAAGCACAAATCGCGGTTCAACTGCGTAAGTCCTGAGGTGTGAGCACAAC
>CALMZT010000411.1 GCA_937870805.1 uncultured Chloroflexota bacterium | reverse complement strand
CCTGCGGTGGGTGAAGTCCGGCCCGCAGACCCTGCCGCCGAACCTCCGGGCCGGGCGGGTGCTGTACTACTCGTCCATCCCGAGCGACGTGGACACGGCGACCGGGGAGTGCCTCGGGCTGGCGGTGCCGCCCGCATTCGTTGCCGACACACAGGAGACGGTGGAGTGGGTGTTGGAGAAGATGCTCGTTCTGGACTCGGAGATCGCGGGGCTGGACGACGGTCTACACGCACCTCATCTGGTTCGGCACCGTTGAGGATGATCTCTACTCTGGTTGATGTGTAAGTTGGTTTGTAGCGTCCGGCAATGCGGCGGTTGATGATAACCTTTGCAGGTTCAGCCTCGCAGGTGATATACACCCAGCGATAATCCCCTTTTTGATACTCCAATCCTTCACCAGCGTCTTCATACAGCACCGTTTCAAAGTGACCCGGATACACACGCAGCGTCAGCGTTTGAATGGGTTTTTCACCAACGTATTGCATACTTTCCCACATGGGCAGCACAGTCCCCGCGCGTACAAACACAGGCAAACGCTCCAGCGGTGCATCTATCAGTATGTAGCGCCCACCCGTATGCCCTTCGTTTGTCCAATAGTCATACCACTTGCCTTTAGGTAGATAGACTCGGCGTTGTATTTGCCCCTTCTCCAAGACAGGGGCAACAAGCAGCGAATCTCCCAGAAGGTAGGCATCATCAATTGCTCTAATGTCCGAATTTTCGGGTTCAGCCATAAAAACTGGATTCGCGATTGTCCAGCCATATTCGCTGGCTTGCGCGATGACACTGTAGAGATAGGGCAGCAGCTTATATCGTAGCTCGATGATTGTACGGTTGATATTTTCGTAGGGTTGCCCAAATACCCAGGGTTCTTGTTGTGCTGTGCTTAAGCCAGTGTGTGAACGGAAGAATGGCATGAAGCACGCCGCTTGCAACCAGCGTGTGAACAGTTCAGCATCGCCATCATTGCGGAAACCGCCAATGTCTGATCCTGTCATGGGTGCGCCCGAAAGCCCCATGTTAAGTATCATCGGAATGCTAAGCTTTAGATGATCCCAATCGGATTTATTATCTCCTGTCCATGATGTGGCATAGCGTTGTGCGCCCGCAAAACCCGCGCGGATAATATTTACCGGGCGCTTATTAGGATGCTGTTCAGTTAATGCTTCGACTGATGCTCGTCCCATGAGCATTCCATAGACATTGTGATTTTCTAAGTGGGTTCCTCCTGATCCTTCTCTGTCGTGGTGTGTGTTGTCTGGAAGGGTACCTGTTGCATCTTCTTTAAAGACTACAGGCTCACACATATCATTCCATATACCGTCTATCCCTGTTTTCAAAAGAGATGTGCTTTGCTCACGCCACCATTGGCGTGTCAAGGCGCTGCTAAAATCGGGAAAATGGCATAAGCCGGGCAATACATTGCCGTTGACAAGTTCCCCATCAGGTGATTTCAGGAAAACATTCTTTTCGATACCTGTAAGATAGACTTCATACTCTGAATCAATTTTCACACCTGGATTGACAATAGCGATGACCTTGAATCCAAGAGCGTGCAGATCGTCAATCATTCTTTCAAATTCAGGGAACTGCGCTTTATCCCATGTGAAAATGCGAAAGCCGTCCATATGGTGAATGTCAAGATAGATCACGTCGCATGGTATTTTGCGTGTGCGGAGTTCATGAGCGATTTCCATGACTTGTGTTTGCGGATAATAACTAAATCGACATTGCTGATAGCCTAATGCCCACAGCGGAGGTAATGGTATACGCCCGGTCAATTCGGTGTAACGGG
>CALMZT010000410.1 GCA_937870805.1 uncultured Chloroflexota bacterium | reverse complement strand
ACCAGTTCGCCCCAGCGCGTCTCCTGATTGCCCTCGCCCGATTTGCGCACGTTGAAGAAGCCCGTGTAATCCGAGACGCGCGTCGCCTGCTGCATGTTGTGCGTCACAATGACGATGGTGTAATTTTGCACCAGGTCGCGCATCAGTTCTTCAATGCGCTGTGTTGCAATCGGGTCAAGCGCCGAGCATGGTTCGTCCATCAGAATAACTTCCGGCTCAACCGCCAGCGAACGCGCGATGCACAAACGCTGCTGCTGTCCACCCGAAAGTGCTAAGCCCGATTTGTTCAGCGTGTTTTTCACTTCGTCCCACAGCGCCGCCTGCTTCAAGCTGGACTCGACGATGCCCTGAAGCGTCTTTTTGTTGTTGATGCCCAACAGACGCGGACCATAGGCGACGTTCTCAAAAATCGACTTGGGGAAGGGATTCGGCTTCTGGAACACCATCCCGATACGGCGGCGCACCTCTACCGGGTCAATCTGTGGGTCGTAAAGGTTCTGTCCACGAAAGATGATTTCACCTTCCACGCGCGCACCCGGCACCAGATCATTCATACGATTGATCGAGCGCAGCACAGTGCTCTTGCCGCATCCTGAAGGACCGATCAGCGCTGTGATCTTATTGCGCTCAATCGGGAAGCTGACTTCTTTGACAGCGCGGTAGCTGCCATAATACACGCTAACGTGTTTCAATTCGACTGCGTAATCTACCATAGTTCCAATCATGCTTGTAAGCTCCGGCGCGCTCTATCGCGTAAAATGAAGGCAGTCAGGTTCAATACCACGAGCAAAATGAGTAGGACGATAATGGCGGCTGCCGCCAACTCTTTAAAGCCCGGCTGCGGGCGCGTCGTCCATGTGAAGATTTGAATGGGCAGCGCCGTGAACTTCGAGAAAAAGCCGTCAGGGTCTTGCGCGATATAGGTTGCTGCGCCGACGACGATCAGCGGCGCGGTTTCGCCAATCGCGCGCGACATCGACAGGATGGTCCCCGTCATAATACCGGGCAGCGCAGCGGGCAGCACCTGATTCCAGATCGTCTGCCATTTCGTCGCACCCAAGCCATAACTGGCTTCACGATAAGACTTCGGCACCGCGCGGATCGCTTCCTGCGCGTTGATAATCACGACAGGCAGCACCAGCAGCGCCATCGTCAAGCCAGCAGACAAAATCGTGCGTCCGTTGCCTGTAAAACCGAACACTGCGCCGCTGGTGATAGGTTCCAGAGCGCGCACAAACAACTGCAAGCCAAGCATCCCGTATACGATTGACGGTACGCCCGCGAGGTTGCGGATGTTGTTTTCGATGACGGTATTCAGCCAGTTCTTGGTAGCGTATTCTTCGAGGTAGATTGCTGCCATGATACCCAGCGGAAAACCGAAAATGATGACGATTGCCAGTACATATAATGTACCGAGCAGTGCTGTGCGGATGCCAGAGGTCAGCGGGTTATCGCCTGCTGATTCATTGAAGATACTCGTATTCAGCCACGAATGGAATTGCAATTCTGGACGTGTCGCCTCGTCAGGAAAATCTTCGGCAATCTGCTGTTCAATCGCCGCACGGTTCAGCAGCCCATCAAACAGTGTATAAGTTTCTACAACATCGGCTTCAAGCACTGCCACTTCAATGATGGTGTTCAGTTGCAGCGCAGTCAGATTGCTTGCCAGAATTTGCCCCATCACCAGTGGGCGTTCCTCACGCGATAAGTCGCGCGGTGTCGTCGTGGCATATTCCGCAGGGTAGTTTTTGCCTGCCAGCGATTGTTCGATAGGCGTGTCAGCAAAGACCTGCACGTCCATGTTGTTCGCCAGATACTTTGCGACCAGAGGGATTAACTGACCCGGCACTTCGGTTTGCAGCACGGCGACCAGTTCTTCAGCATTCAGTTCGGCAAGTGGACGTTCCGAAATGGTTTCGGGCTGTATACGGTATTCTAGCACGACAAAGCCCAATGCTGAGTTCATAATCGTCAGCACCAGCAAAATCAGCGCCAGAATGGCAACGCCGAACGAAGCCATGTACAAACGTTTCCACACTGCCCCTTGCAGATGGCGTTTGGCAATGGTGCTTTTGTAGAGACCTTCTTGAATGTAACCCATAACTAATCGTAAATCTCCCGGAAGCGCCGTGTGATGTAAGTGCTGATTTGTGTCAGCGCCAGCGTAATCAGGAACAGCACCAGCCCGATAGCGAAGATGCTTTCGTAGTCAATCGATTGATAGCTTAAGTCGCCGCCGCTGATGCGTGCGATGTGCCCGGTCATGGTCTCAGCGCCTGCGAACGGATTAAAGGTGAATGCTGGTCCAGAACCCGCCGCAATCGCCACAATCATCGTTTCGCCAATCGCGCGTGACATACCCAGAATGACCGCCGCGATAATGCCCGACAGCGCCGCTGGCAGCACGACTTTCACCGTCGTTTCCAGCTTCGTCGCCCCCAAGCCATAGGAGGCTTCACGCAGCGCGCGTGGCACAGCATTCATCGCATCGACACTCATCGAAGCAATCGTCGGCACGATCATCAAGCCGACGACCAAACCCGCCGAGAGTGTGTTCTGAAAATTGACCACCCCTGCGCCGAACAATGGGCGCAGTACCCCTTGCGTCACAAATTCGAGCGCAAAGAAGCCGAAAACGACTGTCGGCACACCGACCAGCAGTTCAATAATCGGACCCAGGATGCTGCGTGCGCGCGCAGAAGCGTATTCGCTCAGGTAGATGGCAACACCCAGACCCACTGGCAGCGCCACCATCAGCGCGAAGGCAGTCGTCATCAGTGTGGCATTCACCAGCGGCAGAATACCGAAGGCACCAATTTGCGGCTGCCACTGTGTTGTGGTAAAGAACTCTAACAGTGTCGGCGTATCGGCATATTCCAGCGTTACATCGGCTTCATGTGCGGCGGCGGTTGTGCCTTCTATACCGCGTTCGACGGTAATGCTGTCGGGCGTAACCGTCAGCACGCGCATTTCTTCACTATTGACGCGAATGATCTGCCCCACCTGGAACGCTTGACCATTGCCGGGGTTCAGCACGATTTCCGTATCGCTCACCGTGATCGCGTTGGGCGTTTTCACCTGTACTTCTTGCAGCGCGAGAACTGACGCGCCCCCAGCGTGATTGGTCGCTTGCGTGCCATTGATACCCCGCTGCACCACGACGGATGCAGTACGGCGCTCAGTCACGCGCATGATTTCAGTCTCAATTTGGATGAGCGTGTTAGGGGTGTAAGGCAGCGTCTGACCCGCCTCTACTTGGAGTAATAAGCTGGTGTCGCTGGCGTTGATCGCGCCTTCTGCTTCGCGCAGTGTGAACGTAGGCACGCTCTCGTTGACCACAGCGGTTTTAGAGGGCAGCCAGGCGTTTGCGCTGAAGAAACCTAACGCTTCAACACCCAGATATACTACGATAAAGACGGTAACTAAAACTGAGAAAATGCCGGAGGCGAATAAGAGTCCGCGAATAATTTCTTCACCGACGCGCGGGCGTTTGTGAAGTGTATCTTGTGCCGCGCGTTTACCGACGAGTGCCTGCTGTAAGATTTTTGCTTTGTTGCTGGCTTCTGCTTGAGTGGAGAACACTCGCTGCATAATTTCCCTTTGTGCTTTCTGTAACAATCTGTCATTATCGTACCATAGGCAGGTAGTATAGGCTTTAAATCTATGTTAAGGCTGTGTTATGGAAGGGCTATCGCTCGTTAGAAATCCATCAAATTTTCACGCCTTTACAGTCAGCACAGCAAAATCTCCTCTTTTCATCCCTTTCTATTCTTTAACCTTCCGCTTTTAAGTCTTCACTCATTGCTCATTGCGCGTTGCTCATTGCTTTGAATTATCGCGCTGTCACCGTCTGCATCACCGCGTTGAACAGCGCGCCGTTGGTGCAGATGCTTTCGCCGCCGTAAATCGTGGGCGTCCCCTGCCAATCGGTGAACGTGCCGCCCGCTTCTTCCATAATCACCCCAAACGGTGCGCAATCCCATACGTTCATCACCGGGTCAACCATAATCTCCGCGCGTCCCGTCGCCACCAGCGCATAACCGTAGGCATCGCCCCAGGTGCGCTGAATGTACGTCGCGTCGACGAGCCGCTTAAATGCTGCGCCCTTTCCCTTGCGCTCGAACGAGTCGATGTCGCTGGCAAGCAGGGCGGCATGTTGTAATTCGCTTGCGCCTGACACGCGCGCGCGCCGTCCATTCCAGTAGCAGCCCAAACCGCGCGCCGCATACACCGTTTCGTTCAGCGCCGGGAAATGCGCCACTCCCACCAGCGACCTGTCGCCCTCTGTCAGTGCCAGCAGCACGGCATACAACGGAACGCCGTGAATAAACGACTTCGTGCCGTCAATCGGGTCCATCACCCACGTCAGCGGCGATGTCCCACGCTGTTCGCCGTATTCTTCGCCGATCATGCCGTGATCGCTCCAGTGCTCTTGAATCAGGCTGCGCAGCTTTTGTTCCGACTGTTTATCGGCAATCGTCACGGGTGAATTGTCGCCTTTGCGCTCGACAGCAACGCCCGATTGAAAGTAGCCGAGTGTGATGCGTCCTGCTTGCCACGCAGCGTCTAAGGCAAATTCCAGCAGTGTTGAAAGGGGTGGAGTCATCAGTGTCACCGTATGAAGATAGGCTCTAAAAGAGAGGATTGTAGCGATCTGCACGGTAAACAGCAAGCAGATTGTGACAAATTGCACAAAGAACATCTGATCGTCTTGATATGGCGCTTTATTTGTGATATAATTCACAATATAATAAAAATATAAAACACATTTCAGAGAGGTCTTAGTTTGTTAAGCATAAGTTCGGAGGAACTTCTATGAGCACCTTTCTACAATCCATCATTTCGCGCAAAACCGTCGTCACCGACCCGCCCCTCGCTACATTCCTTTTTAGTGACACTCGCTTCTCTGTCGTGTGGTTAGTCGTCCGTGTCCTGCTCGGTCTCGCGTGGTTGGAGGCTGGCTTTCGCAAAGTCAGCGATCCGGCATGGATGGACACCGGTGTAGCGCTTCAGAGTTTCTGGCAACGAATTGTCGTGATCCCCGAAGAAGGTCGCGCACCCATCACCTACGACTGGTATCGCAACTTTATTCAAGGCTTGCTGGACTCCGGCTCGTATGTCTGGTTCGCTAAACTGATCGCCGTCGGTGAAGTGCTGATTGGTGTCGCATTGATACTCGGTGCTTTCGTCGGTATCGCGGCATTCTTAGCAGCCTTCATGAACTGGAACTTCATCATGGCAGGCTCGGCAAGCACCAACGGTTTGCTGGTCATCGTCGCCATCGTGCTCGTCCTTGCCTGGAAAAACGCCGGCTACATCGGTGCCGACTTCTTCCTGCTGCGCTGGCTGGGCACCCCCTGGGGACGGCGTGGCGAAGCACCGCCTCACCAGACAACCTCGCAGTCTGCGGCTGGCGACTAGCACCCTACAACGTTAACAACCAAACGAGCGCCGCCAAATCGGGGGGCGCTTTTGTTTGTGCAGCCCTCAATGGACGTACCATACACAACAAATATGGCATATCATTAGCAAAACACGCGCTATTTTTAAATTTTTAGGACTTACGCAGTTGGGTTCATGAACAAGGGGTTTAAACCCCTTGTTCAAGCACAAATCGCGGTTCAACTGCGTAAGTCCTGTTTTGAGAGATATTTTAAGCGGGGAGAGAAGGCATTTTGATGTACAGGAAGTCAACCAGTCTCCGTTTGCTCTATACCCTGTTTATCCTGCAAAGTCTATTCAGCGCCAGCCAGATTGCGGTCTTCACGCTGGTAGTGATTGTCGCCGCGCGCCTCGCGGGTACGGAAAGTGTCGCAGGGCTGCCGACATCCACCTTAACCTTCGCGCAGGCATTTTCTGCCCTGCCCATTGCCATCATCATGGGGCGTTTCGGGCGGCGGCTCGGTCTGACAATGGGTTACATCGCGGGGGCGTTGGGTGGGTTGGTGGGCGTCATCGCCATCATAAATAGTTCATTCCCCTTGCTGTTGATAAGCGCCGCCCTTCTCGGTATTGGACGCGCCAGCACCGATCAGAGCCGTTTTGCGGCGGGCGAAATCTTCCCCGAAGCCGAACGCGGGCGCATGATTGGCAGGATCGTATTTGCCGGAACGATTGGCGCAGTTCTCGGACCGATTCTCGTCGGTCCCAGCGGGCGTTTGATGGAAGCATTGGGGCAATCTGCCGATATTGGTCCCTGGGTAGCCATGTTGGTACTCAGCACTATCGCGGCGCTGATCGCCTTTTTCCTGCTGCGTCCTGAGCCAATGGTCATCGCGCGTGCCATTGCTCAGTCTGAAGACAAAAGACAACCTGATGAACAGCAGCAGCCTGCGCGTTCTTTGGCGACGCTGCTCACGCTTCCCAAAGTGCAGTTGGCGATCATGGCGGCGCTGGTCAGCCAGACCGTGATGGTGGTACTCATGGTCATGACCCCGCTGTACATGGATCATCAACAACACAGCAGGGACAACATTTCACTCGTGCTGTCGCTGCATACCCTGGGCATGTTCGGGCTGTCGCCGCTGACAGGTTATCTGATAGACCGTTATGGGCGGCTGCCGATGATGCTGGTCGGGGCGCTGGTACTGGTCGCGTCAGCGCTGCTTGCGCCGCTTTCAACTAACGAGTTTGTGCTGGGGCTGGCGTTGTTTCTGCTGGGTTTGGGCTGGAATTTCGCTTACGTCTCCGGTTCGTCGCTGTTGGCGGATTCTTTAGAAGGTCAGGAACGAACGCGAGCGCAGGGGCTGAACGACGCGCTGTCGTTTTTCGCGGCGGGGATTGGCAGCCTGGCGGCAGGACCCCTGTTCGCGGCGGGCGGCTACACGGCGGTGAGCCTCACCGGGCTGGTGGTGACGCTGACGCTGATCGCCGCGATTTTCTGGTTCAACCGTCCACAGTTTAAGGCGCAGTCCGCGTAAAAATCGTTAGGAAACATGACAACAAACGCTTCCGATTTGGGGGCGTTTTCGTTTGTGCCAGTTGAGACTTTTCAGGCGAAAAGGTGGAGCGTTTACAAGGGTAGGTATGTAACGAATGAGTCCGGTTGCGCCGCCTAGGGTTCAAAACCCTAGGCTATCAGGAAATTGGTAAGCCCACTGAAGGGGCTGAGAAGACCATTACGGTTCACCGCTGTTGGCAATTATTGAGGCTTTGTTGAGCTATGGCAGAACCATTAAGAACCTACCCTTATAAAGGGTGGAGCGTCAGTGGAGCGCAAAATGCCGTCTCAAAGTGCCGGTAGGGGCGCAAAATACATCAAATGTTTTAATTACAATGATGTGATCAGATTTTCAGCGGGTAATTATGGTATAGGCAAATGATGCTCTAAGAGATGCTCAAGGTAATCGACTCTAAATTCATTTAGGTTTGCTCTGGCGTCTTCAATGGTTTTCCCTTGAGCAACACAACCTTCTAACTCAGGGTGTAGCGCGACGTAAAGCGTTTGCTCTGGCTCACTATCGTCAACAATAATTCTGGTGGTGTAACGTTGCGCCGCCAATCTTTTCGCCTTTTCGCGTATATTGTTACTCATCGTCTTTTTCCTCTTGTTCAAGTTGCTCTAACTTCTCAATCAATGCTATGGCTTGGTCAACAAGGTACTGATGAACTCTTGTGTGGCGAGGTAAACTCGTGATAAGTTGTGGAAAGTCGGGGTGACTCACTTTGTCATGCGCTCCACCCGCTTTTATTGTAAACCCAAATCCCTTGTACAGACGCTCTAAAGCAGACCGTTTCCATCCTGTTCTTGTTCGTCTCTTTCGTTCTAATGGATAAATCAAAACAACTACTAACGATCTATGCAAACAATGGGCTTAAGCCCATTGTTGAATGCGTAGCGACTTAATCGTTTCTTCCATAATAACTTTATAGCCGCCTTAGAAGGCATATACTTATGCTCCTAGTTGTGGCTGCTCGATGTGAATAACTTCAAGAGCGAGATCATCTTTTTGCTCTTTGTCAATAAACACCCGAAATTCATATCTTCCTGGGTGCGGGAACTCAAAATCTCTGAGCGCAATAATAAAGTTAATGGGAAAATCAAAACGAACACGAATGATTTACCTCAACAATGGGCTTAAGCCCATTGTTCGCAGTCTAATTGATTTCTCCATAAGCTCGGGGCGCTGCCCACTCATCAATTGCGGAACGTGAAACTCGCCTGTAATCTCGTGCAGCTTGGTTCCATCTTCATCCAAAAATTCAACTTGGAGTTGTCGAGCATCCCCATACTCACCCAATTCGGGTTGAAATTTCATAACCAAATACATCAAGGGATGAAGTACAGGGAATTGTCGTGCATTAATGATTGTAAACGCTCCAAGAATGTTCAACTTTCCTGAAGCATCTGCCGCTGCATAATCGGCGAGTAAAAGCATGGATAGACGCATATTATTCCCTTATCTACGATAGTCGCGTATATAAGTGTCGTGGCGGTTAGAGTTTTAGAACAAATATTCCAAAACCCGCACTTTCATGCTATAATATTAGCTCCAATAGTGAGCACTAGAGGCGCGTCACCATGAACCTCCCTCAACCTCATCGCTTTTCTCGAAAACACATCCACACTAACAACTCAGTAAATTCTCTGATACCTCACTGTTTGTTTGGCTTACATCTTACGTTCAAGTTGGAAGTCGGTTTGTTCCTAACATCGCCTTCAGCAAATCAACCTCACTTTCCAACTCTTACTTTCCCGCTGCACACAAACAATACTCTGATAAATGTGTTTTTGCAGGCTAAAATTTGAGTCGTATCTCTCTTAATACTGTCAACTGTGAACTGACAACTGTTGACTCTCTCCTACTTCGCCTTCTTCCACAGCGCCGCCGATGACTTCAGGAAGCGGTACGTCAGCACGATATGGAAGTCCGGCGGCAGCATCGACGGCGTAGACACGCGCCACACCTCGGCATTGTCCTCCGTCGCCACCACTTTGATGTACAGCCTGTTCCCTTCGATCACGTACTTATCGCCGTTCTCATTGAGCACGATACCGGGGATGTGCTCCATCAGTTCACGCTGCTCTTCAGCTTCTTCGACGCTGTAGCCCACCGTGCGCAGCAGTTCACCATCCATCCACTGTGCCACTTTCATATCAGGGTCGTCGTAATCGACCTCGATTTGAATCGGGATTTGCCGCATCTTCGCGCGTGAGTCCGACACCATGATGAGTTGATCGAGCGCCGCCGACAGGCTCATCGCCGCCTGCATGAAGTAGAATTGGCGCACGCCGCTTTTGACCGTCGAGTACAGCTTGTCTTCCGTCGCGTCGATTTTCGAGAAGTAGCCGTTGATGTCGTAACGATCCACGACGCTGCGTTCAGGCGCGATGCCCGGCTGCCCGGTACGCACGTAGATTTGCGTCAGGCGGTTGTTCATCATCTCGCGGATGTACCAGCACAGTTCCAGCCCCGCCGTATCGCTTTCCATCACCACGTCGATGATGGCGACGGCGACCACTGGCAGCCCGCTGTCCCTCAGGCTGAGGATGTTGTGCAGCAGGTCAATCGCCTGCATCTTGCTGCCCGCCGTGATGATCTCCACAGGCACGCCGTACACCTCAAAGTTCTTCATCGTCAGCCGCGAGATCGCCAGCACGTCCGGCTCGTCGTCCACCACCAGTATGCGCCACGTTTTTTCACTCAT
>CALMZT010000409.1 GCA_937870805.1 uncultured Chloroflexota bacterium | reverse complement strand
TTTATCGTGGTGTTGTCTCTGATGCTGAGCCTCACCGTCGCGCCGTCCTTCGCGCAGTCGTCCATCTCGTTTGATGCAAACGTGCTGATTGCTCAGGTCAACATTTGGGTCCCGATCTTTCTCCCGATTCTGGCGATTGGTATCGCAATCTCGATTGCCATCGCCCTCGTCGAGAAAGTCGGTTCGTCCATCCTTAACGCCTTCCGCAAGTAGGGCGTGGGAGAAATATTCGTTATATGCCCGGCGTTAATGAACCGCCGGGCATTGTGGAAAGGTATGCGGGTATGCGGCGATTGCGAAAAATCCTCTCTCTCCTCCCCCTGATATTCATTTTCGTTTTCGTGAGCAGCCCGCCTACCGTTTCGGCTCAGACAACCCCGACGATCATTTATCAGACGGATTTCAATCTGTCCAACGGCGGCAGCGATGATTTTTACGGGGATGATACCTTTTGGAATGGTGAGGAATGGCTCTCAAGCTGTGGTGTGGACGGACTCGGTTGTATTTATACCTTTAACAACAATTTTGATGCCGGTCCGCGTCAAGCGGCTGCGATCATCGACTACAACCAGAGTGTCACGAACCTTGATGCTGTCGCTATACCGTGGAGCGCTTGTGTCATTAACTATGTCGAGTTTGATGTATTCTTTACGACTAATGGGAACGGCGGTACAGATGACAGCGCGTTCTTTTTCGCCTCTGATGACGACGGCAGTGCCGCTATTGTGACGCCCGCAACCCCCGCCGATTTCAGCTTTACACAGAGCTTTACCTTTTCTGAACTTGGTGCCGTGGAAGGGGCATATACACGGGTCGCTGTGGCACTGGACAACACCGCGCCGATGGATGCATGGTCGCTGCGCTTTGCGGCAAGTCTGACGGGTATGCCTGACCCGGCAACCTACGTCATCAATCTGAGCATTGATAACCTTACCGTGTGGTGTGATTATCCTACAGGGGATTGGATACGCCCGCTAAGCGACGAAGATGAACACCCACAATGGGAAATGTTTGATCGACCCTATGCGGCGAGTCTTGGCGCAACATTCGGGAGTACCAACTTATGGGTAAATTCTTTTAGCGCAAATTTTCATGTGCCGGTGCATAGTGCTGTTGCCGGCACTGTCACCTATCTAGCCCCGTTAGTAGCAACTGATCCCATTTGCGGGTATGGGGTGATCTTCGGAATCTGTGTTGTTTATCTGCCCGACGAAATTACGCAAGATGGCAACCAAGGGTACAAACTTGATTTAGTTTTGGCTTACAAAGTGGTTGTTTCCTTTGGTGATTTTGAGCTAACCTATTTGGTCTACAATGCCCCCGCGTATGTGACCTTAGGGCAAGAGATTGGTGAGGGCTGTGTGATCGGAGAAACAATACAGCTTCTCAATCAAACCAATTATGAATTGACTTCTATCGCAGCAAGTATCCAAGGGGGTGCATCCATTGACGGAGATGTGAGCCTCAGTGGTTCACTGGGGGCAACTGTCACATTTCGCACATACATCACCGCAAACGGGTTTGTTGGACAATTTTTAAAAGCTGGTGGTATACCGCAACGCCTCTATCCCAGACTTACTCGTTATCCAAGTAGTGATTCCCCTTGCACCAATACTAACCCGCGCTTTGCCAACTGTTTAGGTACAGACCCTGAACTGCGTGTTGCGAATGCCGATGGTCGCTCCACTGTGGGCAATGTCACCTTTGACAATCCCGGCTTTACGCTTATCAGCAGTGGCGCTCTCGTTCGCCAGGTGATGGCACTAGAGCCAACAACCGAGTACAGCCTGTCGGTCGATGTGGAGGCTGTAGATCCCGGCGGGCAAATAGAGCTTAAGTTAGGGACTACCGTAGAGCGGCATTATCTCACTGCGCCTGTTGGTGAGCGGTTTACGCTCACGATTGCCGCCGCTGTACATCTAGCAGACCTCACCGACTATTGGACAGTCCAGGTTAAAAATATTTCCAGTGCGTCTATCAAGGTATTGTCTATCTGCGTCACGAGCGGCGATGTTGCCGGGCAGCCTACGAGTTGTTATTTCAGCAATCCCCTGTTCGATCAGGGTGATGCCAATTGGGACGTAAGCGAAGGCGTAGGGCAGCGCGACGGCTCGATCACCGTGCCATCGTTAGACACATTCGCACAGGAGGCAACGTTACCCGCCGATGAACCGGATACCACCTTTCAGCTTTATGTTGACGTGTATATCTGGACTGAGCCGGGCGTTGAAATCAGCCGCACAGACTATACTTCTACCGTCCAGATGGAATATCAATTTCCAGACTCCGGCGCGGACTGGGTGACATTGCAGGGTCCCAGTTCAACGGATACAACTACTTTTTCAGAGTTTGCGCTTGCCGCCGAGCGGCAGGGTGTCACCGTTGGCACAGTCTCTTTCCAGGCGTTTATCACGATTGACGTGGATACCACTGGCACGATCACCATACGCCCCACCGTCACGACAGCAGTTCCAGGCGTGTTAGGCGTAGGCATTGACCGAGCGTGTTTGCGCGGTGATTTCGGCGTTGACCAGGGGGATGACATCATTGGTATTGATTGCCAGGCGGTGACACGCCCGCAAGACCAGCTTCTATCATCCTGGACAGTATGGCTGTGGCGACAGTTCAACCGTTTCTTTCAGTGTGACTTAATGATTGTGTTGCGACAGATTCGTAACACCACCTATGAAATTTACAGGCTTAGCGGTTGGCAAATCAGATATTGGAAAGCATCGTATTTCTATAATGTTCAATGGCTCAGCAGTGATCTATTTCCCTGGCTCAATGGTCACTTTAGAAATATCGCTATCGGCAATGTCACGACGATTCAGGCGACCAATACGGAATGCGGCTCCAACTGGATAGACAGTATCATTAACTTTTTTACCGGCGGGTGTGGTACAGGGCTGTTTGACTTTCTCACGAGTCTGGTCAACGGCATTCTCAACACAATTAATCTGCTGATAGGGGCAGTGTACAATCTGCTGAGCCTGCTCATTTCTGGTATCTTTGGGGTGATCTTTACCCTGTTAGCGCTGCTGTTCGGTCTTATTCGAGATGTCATCAACCTATTCTTAACAATTCTCAATAGCTGGAATAGTGCTACTCCTACAGCAATTCCTGGTCTACCAAGCTGTGAAACAGACCCTTCTGGTAATTACCTGTGCCTGCCTTTTTATATTTTAAACAACACCATTTTTACTCCTGGAGAGGAAGGCAGTATTTTGATTGTCCTGATGATTAGCTACGGCTCATTTGAACTGATCTTGTGGGTCATATCTAAGCTCAGACAGAAGTTTAGCGAGGTGACAGCAGCCGTATGAAAATTATCATAGGCTTTCTCATTGTGCTTTTGGTCTTTACGAGCGTGGCATTCGCTCAGAATTGCGATCCCTATTTGCCCTGTGGTCCTTTGCCCTGGAGTCTGCCCAGCTTACCTGATTTACAGTCCCCCACACCTATCCCGACGATGATCTTCACGGTGATCGCGCCAACGCCCACACCTGGCGGCACACCACAACCCACCAACACACCGTTTGTCATCCCCACCTATACCCCATTTGTAGATACAGGCACGCTTGCCGGAGGAATTGCAACCTTAAACGCCATGATTGGGTCAACAGATATTCCGATAACCAATTTCAGCGGAACACCTGTTGCGCTGTCGAGCCTCAATGATATTGCAGCTAATACCGGAACAGCGTTTGGTTATATTCGGGGCTTGGCAGAAGTGAACTTCGGTCCGCTTACGCCACTGGTTATATTTGGCTTTACCTCACTGTTTGTCTTTTTCTTCGTCAACGTTGCGGGTTTTCTGATTCCATTAATTGCGGCTGTCTTTGGAGTCATTCGCAAAATCATCGAACTGATTTTAGGTTTTATGCCTTTTTAAGCTATGAAAACATTTCTCGCTTCTATGATGTTTGTGGTATTTCTTGCAGGATTAGCAATGGCGGCTGTGCCAATGGGTGATCTAGACGCCGCTACGCCCATGCCTGCCACACTTACTCCGTTCCCAACGGCGGATTGGTCAACTGTCTCTGATGCTCAGATGACTTTAGGACGTCACATCAACGATATGATTTGGTGGGAGTGTGCCTCATTACCCATTGGTTATATCCCCTGCTATACATCTTCTCCCCGTCCCGGATTTGCGCTCTACACAGTGCAAGGATATAGGTGGCTTTACAATATGGGTGTTCTGAAAGTGTTGATGAATGGTGTTGTGGCGATGTCTGTGATTTTTATCTGGATAAGAACATTGCGGCGTATCCAGCGTTTCTTTGAGGGTGACATAACCTCAGTGGATGTGAGTGTAGATGTCAATCAACTAATGACTGAGCAAGTAAAGCAGAGTCAGTTAGAACACTCCAAGTTTTCTGCCAGTGGAGACACCGCATCTGAGAATGTCATTGGCTATTTTAAGAAGTTGGACTAAATGCCGCCTGAAGTCCACATCGCCGCGTGGGGTTATGACCCCACAAAGGACAGTCTGCCCCCGCAGAAAGCCAGCCTTAAGCCTGTATTCGGTTGTGCGAGTTTGCTTTTACTGTGCTGTATATCCACTTTTGCGGCGGGAATGTTTTGGATGAATGCCCAGGCAGCCGCGCGCGAAGAATCACGCATGTTGACTCAAATGCCTACCGTGGCGACCATTGCCAGCATGACGCCCAGCGCGACCAGCACCGGAAGCATTACACCCAGCGCGACAGCGACGGCAACCAACACGCTCACCGACCCGGATGCCTCTGGTACTGCTGTGATGTTTATCACGGCAAGCGCAACCCCCACGCTTAGCCCTACGCCCAGCATGACGATCACTAACACGCCGCGCCCGCCGGACATCACGCCGATAGCGAATCGCCCGCCAGCGACGGCAACGCCACAAGTTTATGTAACGGTGATCTACCAGCCGCCGGCTGCGCAGCCCCCAGCCGCGACACAACCGCCACAGGTGTATGTGACATCGGTGATTATCCAGGTGATTGTGACCGCTACGCCACTGCCGCCAACGCCTACAGCAAGCCCTACAGCGTCGCCAACGCCCACAGCAACGGCAGCGGCAACGATGACACCTACATTGACTGAAACGCCCACTGTGACCGCTACAGTGACCGATTCGCCCACATTAACAGAGACACCAACGGAACCCCCCACGCCATGAGCCTATTCACTTTACCGCGCCAATTTAAACGGATGTTGACCTGGTTGCCACGAAAGGCATATCTGCCCTACATCCGCAAGACATTGAGAAACGACTATGATGCCGCTGATTTGACGCCAGATGAGGCGCTGTTGATCTCTGGCAACCTTGCCTATGATAAACGCGCGGCAAGCCGTTTATTAAAGGAATCGGGCAAAACAGCGGCGCAGTTAGTCAGTGAAAACCCACGCCGAGCGCCGAAACCGGACAAGCGGCGACGGTTTCGCCGTTGGTTGATGAGCATGGAAGGTTCGGTCTCGTTTGAGGTGGCTCACAATCGCCTTCAGTTACCGGAACATCGTCGGGATATTGTGGAGTACGACTAATGTTCAACATCCTGCCACGTCTTGAAGATATGCCGCTGACGATTTTGTATCTGCTGTTTTTGATTGCCGTTGGGCTGCTGATAGAGGGATTTGCACGCGCTACCGGGCGTTGGAAGTGAAACCGCTCCGAGATATGCCTAAGTGGTATCTTCCTTTTTTACTCATGGTTGTTACCCCGGTGACTGTAGCGGTTGTAATTACGCTTTGGTTGTTCTATGTTAGCGGAATGCGCCCGTTACCAGGTGCGGCGATTGTGTTTGTGTCTTGTGGCAACATCGCTTTTGGATGCGTTTTAGCGATTGATTACGGCATTCGTGAGGGCAGCGGATAACGTTTGCAAAACTACATTTGCATAAACTATTAAGAGGTCATAAAGGTTCGGATGACACCAGAACAAATAGCGGAATCAGAGAAAATTCGCTCCGGTTTTCCCTTTCTGATAAGCAGCCTTTTCATCACAATTGTCTTTTTTGTGGTGTGTGTCACCCCCGAAGGAAACGCCCGCTGCCACGTTGAACCGTATCATCCTAATCTATCGTGGAAACGTGCTCTAGCGGCTGTGGTGGGGGCGGCGCTGGCACTGCTGGCACTGCCTTTACAATCGGCGCTGGTGTATGGCGTGGGAAATTGGCTCATGTGGCGTGGAAAAACGGCAGGGGCAATGCTCACGGGGTTTTATATCGTTGTCATGTTCAGTGTGCGGCTCACGCCGGGCATAGAGTATCTGAGCATGGGGTTGTGGGTGTTAGCTGCTCTGCTGATCGTGTTCGGTGGGTATTTGCTGATCTATGAACTGTTTACGAGGTAGAGTTGTGCTTTGTTGTTCCTTCATCGTCCTTTTCATTTTTTCAAGTGCAGATCCATCAATCAATCTTATATCTAAGTCGTTTGCCAACCAACGACTGTTGTAAGAGAATCGCGCTGTCGTTACTAAATAAGCAATCTTGACACCCCGCAACTCTTTGACCGTCTTTAGTTCACGAATGTACATCGGGGATAACGCGCTTTTGGGGCTATGTCTCTTGCACTGCACGATCCCCACTAAGCGAGTACCATCGTAAACTTCGATGTCCACTCCACCATCCCTAGCCCCACCTGTAACAACAGCATATTTACCGGTCCAATGGCTAATCACCTTGGCGACTTCACGTTCAAATTCCGGTGCGCTCTGAGAATATGAGACTTTATCAAGCCACGTCTCGACAACTATAGGCTTGGTTATTTCCTCAGAAGTAAGCAATGATGGTTTGGTCATTTCCCTAAAATTAGGCAGTGGTGGTTTAGTAGTCACTTCAAAATCAAGCAATGACGGCTTGGTTATCTCCTCTGGAAGAGTAGTATCGAACTCAAACCAATTTTCACTTGGGAAAGCCCGCTGTTTGAGGTATAAATGCCATCCAAGTACCCTCACTGTAACCCCAATGGTTATCCACAACGCGAAGAAACCGAAAGCCGGAACCACAATTGAGAGAAACGCTAAGGTAGATGACCACTCGATGTAGAATGTTGTCTGTACCCATATCAGAAATTCGTAGAGGTATTGGCGTGGCACATAGGGAAGCTGTCGCCAGCTTGGAACGTTGGTCACAAGAAAGAAGGTGGCTATGAGTGCCAGAAACAAAGAAAATGCAGTAGTGAATTCTTTGTATCCCTTCCTACTACGTGCTCTTTTCAATTGCCCCCTGTAGCGAACCACTACACCCCCTATACCAGTGCTTCTAACACATTCACCATTTTTTCTTGCGTCTCAACATTTTGAGAACGCAGAAGTTCAACTGCTTTGCGTTCCAAGTCGTTTAAATCTCCCATATTTCTTAGGGGGCGACTTGGATAATCAGTCAGCCCAAGAAGCCAGTCCGTAGTAGTGTCAAGAGCAATCGCTATCTTAGCCAAAACATCCGCAGTAGGGTTGTTTATTCCATTCTCGTATTTGGAAATTTGTTTTTGAGTTGTATCTACCAACGTAGCGAGATCATCTTGACTGAGATCTCTCTGCCGTCGTCGTTGCGCTATCCGTTGTGCAAGTAACGACATTTGACTTTATCCCTCTTGAGTATATCTTACCCCCAATAAGTTATTGACAGAACCCCCTTAAAGGTATACTATTCTAGGTTATATAGGGGTTTTCTCTCCTTTTTTTTCGATTAGTTTACCCCCTATAGGTATGGAGATTTAGTAACCATGAGTGGTAGCCCGCCCACCAAATTTGAGCAAGTCGAACATCGGTTTGGAATGCCGATGGCTGAGGTTCTAAGCCTGATGTACGAACGATACGAACGGCAAGCCCTCATTGCCAGGGCATTAGACATTACCCAGGGGACTCTCTCACAGTGGCTTATCCGCTGTGGGTTGAAGCAAAAGACGATCCTAGTGAAGTTTGAGGAGGTGACCGATACAGCGCCAATTATCACCAAAGAACCGTGCTTAGAGAAGGGAGTGTAGGGTGAGGGACTTCGGCATCGCCATCGTCATTGCCTTGACACTCGCTGCGTTCTTTGTGGCTACTGGCTTGCCAGTGGAGCTAGTTCTAGCGGTCACGTTGTTTACGTTGGTTGCGGCTCCGGTTGCCGTGTGGATAGAGGGTGAGGTGATAGCAGACGATGAGTGAGGACCCGGCGCTAAGTATGTTCCTAATGCTGCTATTGGCGCTCATTGTAGGGTGTATCACCTGGTACATCACTGCTGAGCAACACGAGGACCGTTATCGCCAGATGAAACGCCAGTATCAAACATCGCTCGATACGTTGGCGACTGAGCTACAGAAACTAAAGGACGAAAAAAAGGAGGCGATAGACGCGACAAAACAATTAGATTTTGCAGTGAGGTTGTACCAAAACGCACTCGAAAATCAGTTCAATGGAGGTTCACATGTTCACGAAAAATGAGTTCTTTTTCTTCTGGCTGCCCGGCATGTTGCTAGGCGCAATTCTGTTCGCGGTGATGGTCGGGAGCGGAATGATGAGCACCTACACCGCTGGGATACTTGAGGTTCTTTTAGGTATCCTGCTCAAGTTCGCCGCGCGGCGCATTAATCCCCAGCCGCCCACCCAGCCGGAAAGCGAGACGGCTAATGAGTAACAATTTCCCCGTTGCTACCGTCGCTTGCCCTGGTCGCGGTCCCAACATCACCCACGCCCGGCTAACCCGCTATCCCCGCGTGCTCACTGTCGAATATGGTGAGTTCGGTCA
>CALMZT010000408.1 GCA_937870805.1 uncultured Chloroflexota bacterium | reverse complement strand
TAAATACTCACCTTACGCACCATTTCGCTGTTGTGGACGCTGGCAGTTTTGAACTGCCCGCTATGCGCATTGGAAACCCGTGAACGGGTTGGGCGCTGCGATTTTTGGGAGTGGCTAAAGGCAAGGGTATTTTGTCCAACAAGGGGTTTAAACCCCTTGTTCATATCCAATGAGTTAGCCACTCCCCGATTTTTCAACCTCTTAAGAGATTTACCCATTCTCTGTTAGCTCCGGGTTTGAACCCGGAGCGGTAAACTGCGTAAGGTGAGTTAAATACGCTCAAAGCCCAGTAAAGTGCTTGTTCCCGGATAGATATGCGGTAGGTGAATGCTTAACGGGCGTACACGTTGGTACGCCCCTACGAAGGACGATCTCCAGGTAATTGTGCAACAGAAGTCGGACAAATTCGGGTTTGCTCATTACTTCCCACTCATTGCTTTTTCGTACACTTTCGTTGTTTCCAGTGCGGTTTTGCGCCAGCTAAAGTTGGTTGCCCTCGCCAGCCCTTGCGTAATCAGGGTTTCGCGCAGTGGTTTTTGCTCTAATAAGGCGATCATCGCGCCTGCCATCGTGCGCGCGTTACCCGCTTCCAACAGATACGCGCCATCGCCCACGATCTCAGCAATGGGCGGGATGTCGTTGGCGACGGCGGGCGTACCGCTTGCCATCGCTTCGAGCACCGGCAAGCCGAAGCCTTCATAGAGACTCGGAAACACGAACATCTTTGCCAGCCGATAGAGTGAAGGCTTATCGACTTCATCCACGTAGCCAATCCAATGGATATGATCGCTAATGCCCAACTCGTCGGCGTACTTGCGCATGTCAGGGAACATCGGTGTGCCCCACTGTGGTTCACGCCCACCCAACACCAGCGGGTATTCATCGCCTTCCGCCTGCGCCACATAGGTATACGCCAGCAGCAGTTGATTGACGTTTTTGCGCACGTCGAAGCCGCCCATGTATAAAATGAAGTCGTCGGGCAGTTGATACCTAGCACGCACGTCCTTGTCACGTTCTGCGCCCATACGTGGGTGATAAGCGTCGTCTACTGCCAGATGTATCGCCGTAATCAGTTCTTCGCGCAAGCCAAGATGCTGCACGATATCGGCTTTGCTGGCGTTGGTGAGGGTAATCACCTGATCTGCGCCCTGTGCCGCCGCGCTCACCAGCGACGTATACAGACGCGGGAAAAAACCACGCGAGTAATCGGGAATGACGACTGGAATCACGTCAAGAATGCTCACCACCATCGGCACAGGCGAAGACAATGGCGGTGCCCAATACGGCACATGCACAAGGTCGGCGTTGACGCGCCCGGCTTGCGCTGGAAACGTGCGCTGCTCAAACCACACTTTGCCCAAATTGCCGCCAAAGCCTTTGGTCGTGACCACATCGACACCAGCAGGCACATTGTCAGCGCTGTGAACATGCGGCGGCAGAATCAACGTGAAGCTGGTTTCGGGCGAGACGCGGCGCAGGCTGGACAGCAGATAACGCAGATATTGTCCGCTGCCTGTATTTGGTTGATCCCAAAACCAGCCGTTGAGGGCGATGTGCATGAGGTGCGACCTTCCATTTACAATCAGTGGCGCTAAGTTTAAAGTTGAAAGTGAAAAGTTGGAAGTCACGGTACATGAATTTTATTATCGACGGACAACCACGCACGCTCATTTCGATCAAAGACTTTCGCGCGCAGCATCACCTGCTGTCAGAGTTCAAGTTGTCGCTGTTCGAGCCGAAAGATTACACGGGACTCGGCAGCATCGAACGTGCAGGCGCGGAACTCAACGCTGTGCGCCGTGCCGTGCTAGAGGCTATCCCACAGCGCATCACAGGCGAAACGTTGCTGACTACTGTGCTGCCAAATTTGGAACGTGTATTTGAAGATCAACTCTATGCGATCAATGTGCAAGTCGGGCTGAAAGATGTGGAGATTGGCTTCGCGGTGTCGGGCTTTGCCGATGTGTGCCGCGCATGGGGCTATGCGTATCTGCGTTCGCGCATTGACAAAGCGCCCGCGCCAGACTTCAACGCTGTGTACGCGGATTGGCTCAATAACAGCATTCGTGTTTCGCAAGCGCGCCATCCTTATCAAACATGGCAGGTACAGGTCCTCACACACGCTTACGGACGCTTCGGTTTAGTCATCCACGCCAGCGATGCGGCGCACTACGTTTATGATCCATCGCTGGCTTGTCCTGCCGAAGGCTACATGATGACTCTGTTGAGCGAAGTGATTCAGAACATTACTGAGCATCTTGCATAAATTATTGGTTTCCTCGCATGTAGGTTGCTAAACTCCGTCATCGTAGTACAAAAATCAACTTACAGTGAAGGAGTTTTTGTGTACCGATTTAAACCTCCAAAAAGAACCCGCTTTTGGCTGCGTATTGTTTTCCTGATGCTGTGCGTAACGCTCACTGCCATCGTGGTTCAGGCACAGGAGCAGCCGGAAATGGTCGTTATCCCCGGCACGATTCAAAGCGTGCTCGGCTGCGATGGCGATTGGCTAGCGGACGGCGCATGTACCGCGCTCACTTACAGTGCAGAAGATGGCGTGTGGATGGGCACGTTTGATATTCCCGCAGGCGACTACGAGTACAAAGTTGCCATCAACGGCACATGGGACGAGAACTATGGTGCGATGGCAGCGGCAGGCGGCGATAATATTGTGCTGTCGCTCGCAGAAGATACCAGCGTGACGTTCATCTACGATCACGCGACGCATTGGGTATCCGACAGCGTGAGCCACATCGTCGCCAACGTGCCCGGCAGTTTCCAGAGTGAAATCGGCTGTCCCGGTGACTGGGCACCTGACTGCTTGCGCTCGTGGCTGCAAGACCCTGACAACGACGGTGTGTATACCTTTGTCACGACAGCCATTCCAGCAGGCGATTACGAAGCCAAAGTCGCGCTCAACCAAACGTGGGATGTCAACTACGGTGCGGAAGGCGCAGCGGGCGGCGAGAATATCGCGTTCAATGTTCCTGCCGATTTCGTACAGGTGACGTTCACCTATAACACGGCTGACAACGCCATCGACATTAGCGTTGATGAATCGATTGTCGGAACTGGCGCAGCACCCGCAAGCGAAGCTCCGGCTGCTGATGTGACTGCGGCTGTCGATCAACCTGATAGGGTCGTCATCGCGGGCACGCTTCAGAGCGTGCTCGGCTGCGCTGGCGATTGGGATCCGGCGTGCGAGAACACCGCACTGCAATTCGACCCCTCTGACAACGTGTGGCAGGGAAGTTTTGATCTGCCTGCGGGCGATTATGAGTACAAAGTCGCCATCAACGGCGCATGGGATGAAAACTACGGCCGCATGGCAGATCAAGGCGGACCTAACGTCGTGCTGTCGCTGGCAGAAGATACGACAGTGACGTTCATCTACGATCACGCGACACATTGGGTTGCCGACAGCGTAAATGATCTCATTGCCACAGCGCCCGGCAGCTATCAGAGCGAAATCGGCTGCACAGGTGATTGGGCACCCGACTGTTTGCGCTCGTGGCTGCAAGACCCTGACAACAATGGCATTTATACGGCGTTCCTGCCTATCGTTTCCGAAGGCAGTTGGGAAGTCAAAGTTGCGATCAACCAGTCATGGGATTTG
>CALMZT010000407.1 GCA_937870805.1 uncultured Chloroflexota bacterium | reverse complement strand
TAGGTCGGAAACAGCACCTTTTCGACCGGAGCTCGCTCCTGGACAACATATGGACTGCTGAGTGCACCTTCGATCGCATCGTCCCATTCGCTCTCGGCAGCCTCCCAGCCGACGACTATTCCGGCGCCCCCGTAATCGTCATTCGGCTTAAGAATAAATCGTTCGCGTTCGTTATGAATGAGCTCTAGAAGATCGTACTTCGCGCCCTCAAATCTTACCTGTCTGTCAGAGACCAGCCTCGTCCACGGAAGGTGCTTATCGATCATGTCGAGCTGCTCCGCAGTGAATAGGTGGGCGAACCGATCATTGCTCAGCACCGCAACCACATCCTCAATAGTGATGGTGGTGCGCTCACTTTCCCAGCAGGCATGTACCAGTGACAGATAAGCATTGATAATGGCATCATTTTGCCTTGTGTGGCTTCTTCGCCCCCGGTCTTTTGGCTGATCGCTACCTGCTGACTGCTGAGAGCTATCCCCTATACAGCATAGCGCATCGCATCTCTTAAATTTTTTAAAATAACCTGTTGACAACATTTGAAAAGGTATGTTATAGTATATTCAGTTTACCCGCTTAAGTGGGTAAAGTAACTAGAGCGTATAAACGCAAAATTGACATTTAGAGGGGTTCACCCATGTCTGACCAAAATTACATTCTCGCTCCCGAAGCCGTTACCGTGCATCTCAGCGTTGAGCCTGTCTTCGTAGCGATGGATTTCCTGTCCGATATGGCAAGCCTCGATTACCTGTCTGGCGTCAGTCAGCGCGTCACCGAAGTTTACGACAGCCTCACGCCGGAGCGTCGGCTCATCAACCGCGTGCTGTTCGGCGGATTGTTTTCCAGCGTGACGCCGCGCCGTAGCTTTCCTGATGTGCCGACTTACCTTGATTACCTGGCAAAACAGGACCCTGTGGCGCTGCGCAATCGCTCAACCGAGTGGATGTGCAGTGATATGGAAGGGCTAAAGCCGCTGACGATTGAAGAAGTGTTAGACGAACAAACGTACCTTGAGCGCCTGGAGCAGTCTTACGCGGCGAAGAAGTCTGAAAAAGGCGTCAAATTTGACCGCGAGTTCTACCTTGAAGTACACAAGTGGCTCCGTAATCCTGTCGAGATGCAGAAGCTGATTGTCGAGCATTTGACCTATATGTGGGACAACGTGCTGGCAAGTGAATGGCGGCGTGTGCGTCCAATGGTCGAAGAATCGGTGGAAGCCTTTCAGGAACTGGATTACAGCGGCTTGAGCGCAATTGAAGCCATTCGCACGATCACGGGACGTGATATGAGCCACGTTTGGCCCGAATGGCCCCAAAACCTGATCTTCGTGCCTTCTCCCTACATCGGTCCCTATATCGGGCGTTGGGAAGGCGATGATAAGAACTCGATCTGGATTATCTTCGGTGCGCGCTTGCCAGAAGGGGCACGCATCAAATCGCCTGCGCTGAGTCGTTCGGAACTGGTCGTGCGCCTCAACGCACTGGCAGACGACACGCGCCTGCGCATTCTCGAACTGCTGACGCAGTATGAAGAACTATGCGCGCAGGATATCATTAACCTGCTGGACTTGAGCCAATCGGCGGCATCGCGTCACCTGCGCCAGCTTACGGCAACAGGTTATCTGGTCGAACGTCGCAAGGAAGTATCGAAATGCTATGCACTGAACAAAGAACGCTTTGATGACACCATGCGCGCGGTACGCCGCTACTTCG
>CALMZT010000406.1 GCA_937870805.1 uncultured Chloroflexota bacterium | reverse complement strand
TTCCAGAGCAGAGGCAAAGACCCTATATATTGTTTCTGAAAACAGTACAAAACGCGCCAGTTGAATCGAGGGATGGATGAGCAGGAAGTCGCAGACCGTTTTCAGAGCGATGGGTGCGGCTTCTTCTATCGGATAGCCATAAACGCCTGTGCTGATCGCCGGAAAAGCAATTGTCTGTACGCCATTTTCTACCGCGACTTCTAAACTACGGTGATAGGCACAATACAGTAGATGTGCCACCTGTGAGTTATTGGCACGATAGACCGGACCAACGGCGTGAATCACATGTCGTGCTTTCAGGTTGTAGCCTTTGGTGATCTTCGCATCGCCAGTTTTGCAACCTCTCAAGGTACGGGTTTCCGCCAGTAATTCTGGTCCCGCCGCCGCGTGAATGGCGCCATCGACACCACCCCCTCCGAGTAATGATGAATTCGCCGCGTTGACAATGGCATCAACATCTTCTTTAGTGATGTCACCGACGACCAGTTCCAGGATAGACTGGTTCACATGTATCCGGGCAGATTGTGATTTATTCACCATAAGATTTCTCGGAGTCTTAAAGAGAAGTTCTCTAAATTATAAACTTCATATGCCATTTGACAAATTAATGGAGTGAAACTCATGGAGCCAATGACGACAGCCGACTTTGAAGCCCACGTAGAACGTCTAGGGCTGAACCTTCAAGTGATGATATTTGAAAATTCGACGGCGACTTCGCAACTGGCGGCAGACAATATCGGCTGTGAACTGGGGCAGATCGCCAAGAGTCTCGCGTTCATCGTTGAGGAACAGCCAATTCTGGTGATTGCTAGCGGCGATCAGCGTGTGGATGACCGCAAAATAGCGGCGATGTTTAATGTAGGGCGCAAGCGTGTGAAAATTGCTACACCAGAGCAGTGCATTGCAATTTATGGGTATGCTCCCGGCGGCATCCCACCATTCGGGCATCGCACGACAGGTTTCCCGGTGTTTATTGATGACTCGATGGCACGCTACACGCAGCTTTATGCAGCGGGCGGCGCACACAATGCCATTTTCCCGATCACATTTGATGAATTAGTCCGGGTTTCCGGCGGCAAACTTGCCGATGTTAAACGTGACGACAACGGCGCAACAAGTTAGCGTTTTAAACTCCAGTGCCAATGCGAATCCCTTGTGCTAGCTTAGTCAGTACATCGAGCAAATGCAGTTGCCATGTATCATCGTCGTCTGGCAGCCGGATTTGAACGGCTGTGCGTGTCACTTGTACGCCGTCGCCAAGATGCCGCTGCAAACGTTCACGGTTGATTTCCGGCAGATAGGGCAGCTTGATGCTCGCCACGCCGCTGCGACCTAAAATTGCCGTAGCATTTGCCGCCTGTGCGCGCAGCTTTACCTCGATTTGATACAGTAGCCCTTCTACCGCGCCGGGCAGCGTGCCGAAGCGATCTTTCAACTCTTCACGCATGTGGTCAACATCTTCTACTAGTGTTAGCCCGGCGATGCGGCGGTAGATTTGCAGGCGCAGTGCCATCTCTGGTATCCAATCGGTAGGGAGATACGCTGGCAACGGTAGATCAATCACAACGCTGCTGATTTCATCAGGAATCGGATGCGTCTCTTCAGCCGCCTCACCATACGCCGAATCCTTCAGACGATGCACGGCACGCGACAAAAGCTGCGTATACAGATGCAAGCCCACCGCCGCCACATGCCCCGTCTGACGCATACTGAGAATATCACCTGCGCCGCGCAGTTCAAGGTCACGCATCGCAATCTGATACCCCGTGCCGAGATCGGTATGTTCTGCCAGCGTTTCGAGACGCGCGCGTGCCTCCTCTGTTAGCTTGCCTGAACCCGCATGGAAGAAGTAAGTATAAGCCTGCTGCGCGCTTCGCCCCACACGCCCACGCAGTTGATAAAGCTGTGCCATGCCGAACCAATCCGCGCGATCTACAATGAGCGTATTTGCATTCGGGATATCCAGCCCACTTTCGATAATCGACGTGGAAATTAGAATGTCGTACTCGCCGCGCCCGAATTGTGCCATCACCGATTCAAGTTGACGCTCGTTCATCTGCCCATGACCGACGCCGATGCGCGCTTCCGGCACAATACGCTCCATGCGTTCACGGATAGCATCAATTGTCTGCACGCGATTATGCACGACAAACACCTGCCCGCCGCGTTCCAGTTCCCTTAAAACCGCCTGCCGCACCAGCTTTTCATCAAACGATCCCACGTGTGTAATCACAGGCAATCGTTCTTCGGGTGGCGTCTGAATCATGCTGATGTCGCGCACCCCTGTCAGGCTCATATACAACGTGCGCGGAATGGGCGTCGCCGTGAGCGTCAGCACGTCCACTTGCGTGCGCAGCCGCTTGAAATGCTCCTTATGCTTGACGCCGAAGCGCTGTTCCTCGTCGATAATCACCAGACCGAGATTTTTCAGTTTGATGTCATCCGACAGCAAACGATGTGTGCCGATGATGATGTCCACCTCGCCCGACGCTAGGCGTGGCAGCACGGCACGCTGTTCCTCTTTGGTACGGAAGCGCGACATCACCTCGACAACAATCGGAAACGGCGCAAGCCTGCTGCTGAAGGTTTCATAGTGCTGCTGTGCTAAAACCGTCGTCGGCACGAGCAGCGCTACCTGCCTGCCATCCATCACCGCTTTGAAAGCCGCACGCAAAGCAACTTCCGTCTTGCCAAAGCCTACGTCACCGCAGACGAGTCGATCCATCGGATGGGCGCGCTCCATGTCCGCTTTCACATCTCGTGCTGCTCGTAGTTGATCTTCCGTCTCCACGTAAGGAAAAGCGGCTTCCATCTC
>CALMZT010000405.1 GCA_937870805.1 uncultured Chloroflexota bacterium | reverse complement strand
CCTGAGTCGTTTGTTTTGGTTGACAACTACTCTACCTCAAAAGCCCTACATCCCTTCATTTTTGGCGAAGGTATTGTAAAGTAAAAATGGATTTCGTTGGGGCGATTTCCATTGACACTCATCTAACCTCTACACTAACATGCTTCCACAGACCTAACGAGAAACACCACATGGAAGCTAATCAAACAATTCTTCTGTTCCTTGCGCTAGGCATCATCATTGCTGCGGCACGCATCGCAGGGGGGCTTGCGCGCCGCTTCGATCAACCGCGCGTGCTCGGAGAATTGATCGTCGGCGTAATTCTGGGACCTACGCTGCTTGATTTGCTGCATTCGCCTCTATTGGGTTTAAATCAAGTTCACCTGGAAGAAAGTATTCGCCAGTTTGCCGAACTGGGTGTGCTGCTGTTGATGTTCAAGATTGGGCTGGAAGTGCATCTCAATGAACTGCTCAAGGTCGGCAAAGTCGCCGTCATTGCGGGGGTGCTTGGCGCGTTCGTGCCTGTCCTGTTGACACTTCCCGCAGTGATGATCTTTGGCTACGAATGGCAGCCCGCCCTTTTTGCTGGCGTTGTGCTCGCCGCCACCTCAGTGAGCATTTCCGCGCAAGTCTTGTTGGAACTTGGTCTACTGCGAACGATAGAAGGTAACGCGCTGCTGGCAACCGCCTTGATTGACGATGTAGTTGCAATTGTTTTAGTATCGCTCACCGTTGCGGTCACTGCCTCGCAGCAAACGGTTGACCCGCAAGTGTTAATTGGGATTGTCCTGCGCATGACGGCTTACATCGCCATTGCCGTCGCCATCGCGTGGTTTATAGTGCCGCGCCTGATTCATTGGATTCACACGCACCCGGATTTTGCACAGTCCTATGGTATTGCCTCATTCGCCATTATCTTAGCCTTACTGTTCGGTTGGTCAGCCGAGCACTTTGGCGGCGTTGCCCCGATTACAGGCGCGTTTATCGCTGGCGTGGGTTTAAGTCGCACCAAAGAATTCGTCAAACGCCCCATCGAGGAAGCCATCTCCAACATTGCCTATGCTTTTCTCGTGCCGATCTTTTTTGTCGGCGTTGGGCTACAAGTGGATCTCAGCCAGTTCCGCCTGGACGCGCTGCCTCTTGCCGCTGTACTGCTCATCGTAGCGGTCATCTCCAAAATTGGAGGCTGCGGCTTGGGTGCTCTTTGGGGCGGCTTCAATCGACAGCAGGCGTTTCGCTTAGGCATTTGTATGATTTCACGCGGCGAAGTCGGGCTGATTATCGCTGCCTTGGGCTTGACAAGCGGGCTTTTTACCCCGACTGATACCCTATTCCTTTCGCTGTTCCTTGTAATATTGCTAACAACGGTCCTCACGCCGCCGTTGGTGCGCCAGGTCTTCCGTCTAACTTTACCTCAGAAAGGGGCATAGTAATGTCGAAGCTCGTCATACTCATTACTTCACGCATTGAAGAAGGACATCAAATTGGCGAAGCATGGCAAAAAGCGGGCGCGCCCGGCGTCACCTTCATCGAAAGCTATGGGCTGCGCCGTATGCAGGAAGTGTCGAAATCTGGCGAACTGCTGCCCGGCATGATGTCCATGTTCGAGATTCTGCGCCAGCAAGAGGAGACCAGCCTGATTGTGCTCTCTGTCGTCGATAATGACGACACTGTGAACCAGCTACTTGATGCAACCAAAGAAGTGTTAGGCGATTTACTGTCGCCGCATACAGGTATCGCTTTTGTCATTGATGTGGAGCGTACTATCGGCGTGCGCGATCACGGCAAAGGTTGACAATGCAGCCTTCTTTAATCGCTTATTGACTGACGTTACGCACCGTGAACCTGTGAACAAGGGGTTTAAACCCCTTGTTCGAGCTAAGCCTGCGTAACATCAGTTATTGATTCACCTTACGCAAACACTCGCCGCTGCGGACGCTGGCAGTTCAAAACTGCCAGCTATTCGCTTTGGAAACCCCTGAACGGGTTAGGCGATGAGGGTTTCAACCTCTTGAGAGGTTTACAAATTCTGCGATAGCTCTGGGTTTTGAACCCGGAGCGATAAAGTGCGAAAGGTGAGTTATTGATATTCGCGCACACGCTGTCGAACTTTATCACTGATGGTCATGGGATGGTTCTTAAATCGCGTCGGACTGCTTCCCCGATAGCGTGGACTTTAATGAGCGTTCCCTGTTCATAAACTTTTAGCAGCGCTTCCAATTCCTCTCGTCCAGCAGCATCAATACGTCCTTTGCTGTTTTCTGCCATTAAAACTCTCATACCTGCGTCTTCTTCTGAGGACATCATTCCATCTGCAAGTTGTAAAACCTCATCATCAGACAATACACGCATCGTTTCTTCCAAGTTATTGGGGTCAAAAGCGGGGATCACTTGATCAAATCGACTCGTCAAAATCTCTTGTACAGTACGTCCCGTGATGCGTGCGAGAATCTTTGCCCGTTGATACATCTCATCTCGTAGTGTCAAAATGACCTGCGTCGTCATGATTGCATCCTCACACTCGATTATCTACTATCATACACTATGCTACTGTGTGCTATGTGCATCGGTAATACTTACGTCCCCACGTTCGCCGCATCTCCAGCGCCCTCTGCGCCTTCTTCGGCTGGCTGCTCCACAGGCGGCTTTCCCTTGCGTGTAATCACCAGATAACGCACAGGCGCAGAGATACGCGGCTTCACTAACTCAAAGAACACGCCGCCAAGAGTCCGCCGACGTGCGCCGTCTTTAGTCATCATCCCGCCCGCAGCCTCAACATCCTGCGCGTCTTTCAACAGTGCTTGCGCAAAGCTTGTACCGCACAGCCGCACCAGCATTTCCAACTGGCGCAGTGGGATTTTTTGTGTCTCGCCCAGCGCCGCCGCGATCTCTTCCATTGTCTTGCGCTGCTTGCCCATCAGTTCTTTGCTCAGATCAGCATCCCACCAACTGATCGCCAGTGCGCGCCCTTCCAACGCCTGCCCGTTCAATCCATGATTAGCTTTGTTCGCCGTCTTCTCGCTGCCCATCGTCACCAACGCATAACGCACGTTGTAGGATTCATCTGTGCCAAACTCAACCGCCGTCACTTCGCCGTGTTGGCTGAACAGTTCTCGCAGATGGTCTTCCGTCACGCTGTCTGCTAAATTCGCAACGTAAAGTTTATTATCCATCGCCCGCTACCTCTCAATAAATGATTTGGAAAACAATATTATACGCGGTTAGGATCAATCACGTACTGCCACCAATTATGGCTCACCCCATCCGTCTCCCCTGTCACATGGGGAAAATGTCGAAACCACCACACGTGATGCGCGCGAATGTCGCCGCTGCCCCATTCGCGGCAGTCCACCATACGCGGCTCACCCGATAGGTCAGGGAAGTTGTACCATGTGTCGCAGCGGCTCAACACAGGACGCGGGTTGCCCCAATCGTAATCACGCTCACTGTTCGGCGCGAAATGCACGTTGCCGCATTCAGCGCGCCTCGGATACTTTTTGTCATAACGGATGAAGCGCTCAAATAAGTTCCGTTCGCCATTTTTACGCTCATATACTTTGTACATCATTGACTCGGCGCGGTGCCCCAAATCCTCCAGCATTTCCCCGACGCCGCGCTCAAAATTGAAGCCCATAATGACGAAGCGCCGTGCTGCGTGCTGCGTGCCTGCCAGCGGCGGCGCATTACACCAGAATGCGCCTGGACCACCCATGATCGACTCGTAGTAGCCGCCGTAGGGATGCCCGAACAGCCACACCTCGTCAATCGCGCCGCTGTTGACCTTTTCAATCATCTCAAACTCGCGCACCAGCG
>CALMZT010000404.1 GCA_937870805.1 uncultured Chloroflexota bacterium | reverse complement strand
ATCGGGCGAACACACAGGTTCGCCCCTACAATGACGTTTCTGACCTTCCTTGACCCAAATCGTGATTTTGATGCAATTGCCCCGGGCTCATGGGAGTCGATTGACGCAAGCGCGCCTTGAACGTACAATGAGAAGGTACGTTTGTCTTTATTAAGGAGCTTGTTTGTCCATGATAACGCTGCAAGATTTAGCGATGAAGGTGCTGTCTGATCCATCGTTTGCCCAAAAACTGCTTGCGAACCCCGAAGCGACGCTGCGCGCCGAAGGGATTGAACCCACTGCGGAAATGCTTGACGCGCTCAAGGGCGTCGATGAAGCCTCGATCACGGCGCTGGCTGAGGACTTCAAAAACGGCAAAGCCGCGACGTAATTTGTGCTTGATGAGTATGATGAATCCCCTCTCGATTGAGGGGATTTTTATTTGAGTCGTGAATGATGGGGGACGAGAAAAATAGAACCGTGATGCGCAGAATTGCTGCACTTGTTGCCGTGTTGTTGGCGTTGGCTTTGCTGGTGAGCCTTGCCGCGCTGTGGTTTGCGCCTGCGCCATTTATCGACGAAACGCAGGCAGGGACACGCATCGTCTTTCGCGCTGCGCAGCCGATTACGTTAGGGCGCTGTGGTGATGTCAGTTGGCAGGTAGGCGAGAACGTTGGCATATGGGTCAATGGGCAGGTCGTGGCGGCTGAAGGCACAATGCCCGCCTGTATCGACCAGTATTTCACACGCCCACAGATTAATGTCGCGCTGCCCGATGGCTCATGGCGCTTGTACGAACTGCCCGTGACGAGCGTGATTTTCAGCGGGACGACGGCACTGACCTTTACCGCGCGCGTGACGCTGGCGATACTGTTGGTGGCAGCTGCGGCGTGGTTGGTGGGTAACTTGCGTATTGATCGGGCGAACACGCAGGTTCGCCCCTACGTAGACAAGGATACGCGGCGCGGGCGCTACCTATGGACGGGAATATGTATCTTGATTTGGCTCATTTATCTGGCGGCGAACGTGTATTTACGATTGAATACGCCGATCACCAGCGCGCCTGCCGAAGCCTATATCACGCCGACAACAATCCGGGAAGCATGGGAAAGCGCCGAACGCCCGATCACGATTCCGCTAATCTACAAGCTGCTGAACAATGATTTTGAGGTGATTGCGTGGCTTCAGTGGGGGCTGGCGCTGGTCAGTTGGTTGGCGCTGGCGTGCGCGACCATGCTGCATCTGAAGTCGAATGTGCTGCGCGTGCTGGCGTGCGCGCTGATCTTGAGCCTGAGTTTGGCGCGTGACGTGTACTTCTGGAACAGCATTTTGATCTCTGAAAGCATCTCGCAGTCGTTGTTTATTCTGCTGATTGCGATTGGGATGTTCGTGCTGTGGGTTTACCAACGAGGCGTGCCAAAGCCGCTGATTCAGGTGATCGCTGCGCTTGGCGTACTGATACTTACTATTGTCTGGTCGTTCACGCGCGATACCAACACCTACGTTGTGTTGGCGGCGGCACTGCTGTTGGGCATGTTGGTGCTTGTGCGTGTGTTTACCCCTCTCCCCAACCCTCGCCGCTTCGCTTACACCGCCAGCGGAGAGAGGCAGACAAGGCACTCACGCTCATCACTTTTCTCAGCGTTCTCGGTGTCTCGGTGGTTCAAATTAATCTTTCCCATTCTGCTGGCGACTGGTTTTGTGGGTTTGTTCGTATTCCAGAATCAGGATGCAAATCGCGGGCTGCGCTGGCGCTATCCGCTGATGAACATCATCGCGCGCCGTGTGCTGCCGTATCCCGACAATGTGGCGTTCTTTGCTGAGCGCGGGATGCCAACAACGCCCGCCGTAATGCGCTTCGCTGGACAGTTCGCGTGGGCGTATGATCTCACGCCACTTGAGCCCTGGCTCACGCAGGAGAGCCGCCGCGTGTATTTGCAATATCTGCTCTCTGATCCTATTGAGACATTTTTAACGCCCATCCACCGATGGGAAATGATATTGCTGTTCGATTACCGTGTAATTCAGGAACATCGCCGCGATATTGTGCTCCCGTCGTGGGTCGAGACACTGACAGGCTTCGCTTATCCTGAGCATCTCGGCTTCGTCATTTTCAGCGAGATAGGCTTACTGCTGCTGGTGCTGTGGGTGTGGCGCGCGCCAGATGTGCGTCTCAGCATTGTCATCGTGTTATTGCTGCTGCTGTATCCGCTGGCGTTTATGGTGTGGTACGGTGATGGCTTCGCGGTGGAACGCCATGCTGTGCCGACAGCGATTCAGTGGCGTTTGACGATGTGGCTGGCAATCCTGTTCGCGCTGGATACTCTACTTTTTTCCAGGTTGCAAGTTCCTCTGGAAAGGGACAAAGTAGAGACATTGCATCAATAACATGACAAGGAGGCTGCAACATGGATTTTCTACGACTACTACACTCATGGAATCGCTGGTTAGTTTTAATCGTCGCCATTGTCGCATTGGTGTACTTCGCGCTTGGGCTACTGCAAAAGCGCTCATGGGATAAGAATGCTGCTCTATTGGCTCGTGTCTTCCCGATTATAGTGAATATTCAGTGGCTGTTGGGCGTGCTGTTCCTGTTGCAGACGTGGGCGCAGCAGGGTGGTGTCGCGCCACCTATTTGGGGACATGCGCTCACCATGACGATTGCGGGGGGCATCGCTGGCATGACGGCGATGTGGAGGAAGCGCGAACTCCCCGACGACATACGCTATCGCAACCATTTGCTGGTAGTGATCGTTGTACTCATCGTGATCTTTATCGGTATCACGCTGCTACCGGCGTTTATCCAGTGGCGCTTCTATACGGGCACATAACACATTTTGAACTCACGGGTGGCTAGAGGCAGATCCAAGATTTGCCTCTCTTCGAATCAGTCCTCGTCAAAGAAGATGTTGATGAGGATTTCAGTGATTTCTCTGGCGTCCGCTTGTTGCAAATTGCTCAAAACAATCACATCCATATTCTCATCGGTGAGATGCGAGAGACTGCTGCTGAAGCCCGGAATACTGCCTGTATGACCAATCGCGGGGTGAGTACCAATGGAAGCTATCCGCAGTCCATAGGCATAGGTTTCGCCCGGTGTATCGGTGATGGGTACGGTTGCATCCAGCATGGCATCCCAGGAGTCCTGTGATACCACTTCCCCGTTGTAAAGTGCTCGATTCCAGCGGTACAAATCCTGAACGGTTGAATATAACCCGCCCGCAGCGTAGGCGCGGCTCGTATCAATCAGATCGGCTCGTTGATCGAGACTTGCGTAGCCCTCTGCGCGATGCCCGATCACGGCGGCGGTGCTGGCGTAGCCTGTATCCGTCATGCCCAAAGGGTCAAAAATATTCTCTTGCAGAAAAGTCCCGTAATCCTGACCCGAAACCACTTCGATAATGTGTCCGAGCACAATGTAACCGGAATTGCTGTAGCTCCACTGTTTGCCCGCCTCAAAATCCAGCGGTTGATTGATGCAACCGTGGCTCATGCGCTGGCCAAAGTTGTTGTGCCAGTAGGCCCCGTGCAGCGCCTCCGCATCCATATTGATGTACATCACATGCGGGACGTCCTCGACCACGTACGAACCTTGACCGGACGCCTGCGCGTCGTCGGCTGCGTCCTGCCCCATGGCGATCACCTCGCCGTTCGGCCCGGTCGCGCCGGCCATATCCTGTTCCTCGAGCTTGTAACGGACATGGAATACGCCCACCTCGGTATCGTTCGGAGACAACCCGGTACTGATGAGCGACGAGGAGATGAGCGTGTTGCCCTGGTAGGCGTAAAG
>CALMZT010000403.1 GCA_937870805.1 uncultured Chloroflexota bacterium | reverse complement strand
GGCAAGTGTTCATCTTGGGTACGGTATTTTTTGGCGTGATCGCGGGTGGTATGGCGGCAGTACAGCTTTTACCGACATTTGAGTACATCGGACTTACCGCGCGCACTGAGTTCACTTTCGACGCAAAAGGCGGTGGTTTCCCGTTTTATGACGTTGCCCAGATGTTATTTCCTGGCACTGTAAGTACCTGGTCGCCTCTGTACATTGGTTTGCCCGGTTTAGCGCTGGCGTTGATTGGCTTGGTGCGTAGCAGAGAACGTCAAAGTGTTTTCTGGGGCGTAGTCTCGCTTGTAGCTCTCGTGGCAGGTTTCGGCGCACGCAGCCCTCTCTACCACCTCCTGTATAACATCATGCCCGGCGCAAACGTCTTTCGCGGACAGGAACGCGCGGCTTATCTGTTCGCGAACAGCATGGTGATTCTCGCAGGAATTGGGGCTTCATCGCTGGCTGTAAATACCAACAATGAACGCATTGTCCGTGTGCTGCGCTATTTCCTTGTGGCGATTTTGTCACTGACGGGGGTGATCTTTGTGCTGTGGCTTGGCAGCTCGGATGCCTACTCTGAAATCAGCATTTTTGCGCGCACTGTTCTCATTGCCATACCCACTTATCTCTTGCTCACGAGCTTGCTGCAAGGTCATCGACAGCGAATACTTTACGGATTACTGGCGGCGTTATTGATCTTCGACTTGTTCATCGTCAATATGGATAATCGCAGTGTCTTTGTCCCTATACCGCCAATGCAGCAGCTTTCCTTTACACCGCCGCCCTTAGTCGCGCGCGTGTTGGAGGACACTGCTACGCCGTTCCGTGTCGATGGCAATTACCGTGATTTATATGGCAATTATGCGACTTTGTACAATGTGATGGATATTCGCGGCATCAGCCCGCTTTTTCTTGAAGGTCCTCACACGCTCATTCAAACCAACCAACCTGTGAACCCAACATCATGGGAGATTTTTGCTGTGCGTTATGTGTTCACGGATTGGAATGAACTGCCAGTGTCGAGTGAAATTGTAGCGACTGCGCAAGATCGTTATGGCACTGCAAACTTGCATCGTTTGAGTGACCCGCGTCCCTTCGCGTGGTTGGTGTATAATGCTGCGCTTGTGAGCAGCGATGACGAGGCGTATGCTCTGTTAGCTGACCCTAACTTTACGGCGCGCCAAACCGTGATTTTAAACCGCGAAGTTGGCATCGAATTGTCAGGTACACGCCCTGAAGATGTATCAGCACAGGTGACAGCTTTTACTCCTGAAACTTTTTCCATTGAGGTCAATACCCCCGAAAACGCTGTGTTGACAATAGCTCATCCTGATTATCCCGGTTGGCAGGTGACGATAGATGGACAACCTGCCGAAATTTTGCGCGCCTATGGTGCAACGATGGCAATTCCTGTCACGGCAGGACAGCATACTGTGGAATTGGTTTACGAGCCTCTCACTTATCGTCTAGGGAGCGTCATCAGTCTTATGACATGGGGTGCATTGGTCGTTTTTTCGATAACGATGTTAATACGAGGTCAAAATGTACTCAAGTGACCCGTTCCAAGATTGGTACGCGAGACTTGATCGTCGTGCCGCTGCGCTGTTCGTCGGTATAATGATTGGGCTAATCGGCGGCGTCACTGGCTTACTGCTGGCAGTTGCGGGTCCCGTCATTGCGTTCGGTGCGGTGCTTGGTGTATTGGCTGGCTTATACATCCTGACGAGCGTTTCGGCATGCGAGCGCAGATTCGGCGTGCCGCGGTCAGCATTCCGACAAACATCGTTGAGGGATGCGCACGTGACTCTGACCGCGAGCATTCGAGGTACTACGAAATTGCACTCGGCTCTGCTCGAGAGACCATCTACCTCCTCGGCCTGGCGGCACGG
>CALMZT010000402.1 GCA_937870805.1 uncultured Chloroflexota bacterium | reverse complement strand
CGACGGATCGCGCGGACGCATGGTGCGTGAAGCCCCTCCGGCGCATGAGGAGCAAGTTTATTAAACTTGCCACCCCGACAACGTGGTGGGTATGGTGTCCCGCCTGCGGCGAACCTGTCTATACACTCGTGTATGACAGGCGGGACACCTGCGATTGGCACCAAGCCAATCGCCTGCTTTGCGTACCACACAGGCTGATGTAAGACGGCTATGGTCGCCATACTACAGGTCAATCTCCGGTGTCTGTCTGACAATAAAGGGATCAGCATCCATATCGGATATGAGGTTTGGTTGATCGGCTTCGACCTCGCGCAATAACCGCCACTCCTGCCCAATCGTGCGGTCAAGCACCTGCTCGAATTCCCGTCGGGCGATGTGATGCAGGTTGTCTTCACGGTTCAATCCCCCTCGATCTGTGCAGACGTGCTGGCGGTCTACACGGTGCGACTCGCGTTCACCGATGCTGTTCTCGACTGTTCCAGCGACAAAGACATGGGTGTGGAGGTTTTGTAAGCCATAGTCATCGTCGGTGTCGCGGTCATGAGTCACGAAGCTGTACTCCGGGATGTTCAATCCCCGCGCCGCAAACCAGCCTTCAATCGTGCGCTCTGTGACCTCACGGACAAGCTCCTGCCGTAGTTCTTCCGGCACCAGTGCCATCAGGTCGGGCGCTGGCGCAATCACCAGATGATGTGCCAGCACATACGGACCGGACAGTTTGCCAGCGTTCTCATACACCTCGCGCCAGCCACTGCCCAACCCGCAGTCCGTCCAACGGTCACTCAAATCCACCGGACGATGGTCGGGGCTTTCACGGTAGGACACGTACTTCAGCAGCTTCTTCAGTCCTTTGTAGCCACCTTTGGATGGCTTCTGATACTTCCAGTTCGGGATGATGCTCGGCTTACTCATGGTCAATTTCCTTTGAAATCTCGATCAAAAGCGACACGAAATGCTTTTTCTCCGCTCGACGGATTCGCTTCGCTTTCTGTTTGCAGCGGTTGCTGCAATACGTCCGCCGCCTCCCTGCGTAGTAGTTGGAAACAGGTAGTAGTTCTCCACACACCCTACACCGCCCCTCTGCTACATCTCGTTTGGGTGGGGATGTGTACCGTTCCCATTTGCGCTCAGAGTTAAAGGGCGTTGTTCGGCTATCTCCTCCGGCTCAACTGGATTGGCAGGTAACTCAGGTACAGGTTGCTCATACCAGTTGTCGGCTTGCAATTCCCGGTAGATCAACGCTCGCCAGTCGGCGGTGTTCAGTCCTTCCAATGCCTCACGTCGGCGGTTGTTTGCCTTCCGCAGGGCATCCCTGAGCGCGTTGGCATAGAACTGCATCCATTGGCTGTGTGCTTCCGGGTTGATCGTCGCCCGCTGCCAATCGTTCACCGCTTCCTGATAAGCGCGTTCATTGGCATGGCGCAGCTCAATCGCTTCCAGCATTTGCTCTTTGAGAACATAAGCGGTGGACAGAACCAGCAGCGGTGGGGCAATTGCTTCCAGCCAAGCAAATGGACTGGTGGTATGACCGGGCAGCGCGACCTGCACGTTCCCAACCAGCGCAATCGCGGTGGCAATCCCCATGCTGGCGTAGAGTAACCGTCTCGCGTTGGGGGTTGTTCCAAGTGTTGCCAGTGCTAGCGAGAACACCACCTGTCCCACCTCAGCCGTTAGCACCGTAGCGATGCCAACAGCAATCATCGCCAGTTCATATGGGACGGCTGCGCCAAAGGTGGATGACCCGATGACATACAGGCGAATCGCCGATGGCGTAAAGGCTGCCAGCAGCAGCGCGATACACAGTCCCGTGATGAGTTTTGTCACCAGCGGCGGATAGCGATGAGCAGCATGATGGTTGTAGTGGTCGCGCTGTGGGCGCTCGCCGATGTCACGCATCACCGCTTCCTCAGCGGCAGCATGGGCAAGCTGGCGTTCTTCCTGCGTCAGCGGCTTGATTTGGGAGAGCATACTCACTTCCTTTCATTCCGTTCGGAATCAAAAGAAGCCGAATCCCCGGCATTGGGGTCGGCTTCAAGACGAACAAAATTGTGGGTTAGTTTTCCGGCAAAAGCTCTTGCTACGTCAACAAGACCAAAGGCTCGAAAATTCTGTTGAGTGGTACTCTCCCAATCATGTTTATGAGCGATTTTTCCAGGGTTACAGCGTCAAGGTGGCCGATACACACGGCATCGTCTACACGCCGCAGCCGATTGTCGATTTTATGTGCGCGGCGGTGGAGGAAGTGCTGCAAAATGAGTTCGGCAAGAAGCTGGGCGACGAGGGGGTATACGTCCTTGACCCGGCGACGGGGACGGGCAATTTTATCGTCAACCTGCTGCGGCGGTGCAGCCCGCGCACCCTAGACAATTTTTACCGCCATCACCTGTTCGCCAATGAGGTGATGCTGATGCCGTATTACATCGCCAGCCTGAACATCGAACACGAATACTATGCCCTGACGGGCAAATACGAGCCGTTCGAGGGGGTGTGCTTCGTCGATACGCTGGATATGGCCGAAGGGGCGCAGATGAAATTGTCGTTCATGACTGAGAAGAACAGCGCCCGCGTGGAACGGCAGAAAGCCGCGCCGATCACCGTGATTATCGGCAACCCGCCGTATAACGTCGGTCAGTTGAACGAGAACGACAATAATAAGAACCGTACGTATGAGGTGATTGATAACCAAATCCGTGAAACTTATGCTAAGGACTCATCGGTTACTCTCAAAAATAAATTATATGATCCGTATGTTCGCTTCTTTAAATGGGCAACTGAAAGATTGAAAGGACAGGATGGTATTGTTTGTCTGATTACCAACAATAGCTTCATTGAGCAAAACACTTTTGACGGTATGAGAAAACACTTGTTGCAAGATTTCACGACGATGTACCACCTGGATTTACATGGTAACGTGCGCCAGAACCCGAAATTGAGCGGGACAACGCACAACGTTTTTGGCATCCAGGTCGGTGTTGGAGTTACGGTGGCGGTGAGAAAAGCCCCTCACCCCCCGACCCCCTCTCCCACAAGTGGCGAGGGGGAGCAAACACCGGGGCGGCTGTGGTATTACCGCGTGCCGGAC
>CALMZT010000401.1 GCA_937870805.1 uncultured Chloroflexota bacterium | reverse complement strand
TCCATGCTCTGCGCTATATCATTCGTTGCGAGGATGACGTGACAGCTTAACGCCGCATACTGGGAAGAGATTGCCCACATATGCAGGTCGTCTACCCCTTTCACGCCGGGCGTATCTAAAACTGCCTGTTTCACTTTCTCAATATCGGTGCCTTGTGGTACGCCCTCAAGCAGCACATGCAGCGCGTCCCTGATTACACCACGCGCACTGAAAAGCAGCATGATGCCGATCAGCACGCTGATGAGGGGATCGACAAGCGTTTGGCCGGTCACAAGGATAATCAAGCCCGCAAGCAAAGCGCCAACGGAGGCTAACGCATCCAATGCCATGCTCAAGAAGGCGCTGCGGATAGCCAGGTCTTGACGATCTTTAGAAAACAAAAATGCAACACCAGCATTAATGAGGATTCCCACGAAGGCGACGATCATCACCAACCCGCCCTCCACAGGTTCGGGATTTTGAAAACGTTGATAGGCGCCGTAGAAAATGTAGGCAGCAAGTGCGACGAGGATCATTGCGTTAATCAGGGCTGCCAGAATCGACGCTCGGCCATAGCCATAGGTTTTTTGCAGGTTAGCAGGACGAGCAGCAATCTTGTTGGAGAAGAATGCGACCACGAGAGCCAGCGAATCAGTCAGATTGTGGGAAGCATCAGAAACCAGTGCTAAACTGCCAGATAAAAATCCAATAATGAATTCAAATATAGTAAATCCGGTGTTGAGGACAAGACCAAGCTGAAGTTTCCGGCTGATGCTAGCGGAGTTGCTTCCTGTTTCTGCCATATACGTTATGTCCTTGCTATGAAGTTGTACCAAGCTGAGATTTATTGTACAGCACCTTTACAGTTTTCGCTTTGCGCCCCACGCCTCAATCTTTGAAACGAGCTCTGTGACGTTGGATGTAAGTATGTCTTCATTGTTTGCTTCAATATTCAAGCGGAGCAAGGGTTCAGTCTTGGAGGCGCGAAGATTAAACCACCAATCATCGTACCAGAAGGTAAGCCCATCAATTTCATCGATTTTGGCACTGTTATAGACCTGCCGGATTTGCGCGATCATCTGGACGCGATCCGGCACGGTAAAGTTTATTTCCCCGCTCTGAGGGTATTTAGTGTAATCGTTTGCAACTTCTGAAAGGGGTTTACTCCGCATGGAAAGAATTTGCAGCATCAACAAACCGGCAATGAGTGAACTATCCGCGTTGTAGTTATTGCGGAAATAGTAGTGACCTGAATGTTCACCCGCGAAAACAGCCTGATAGTCTTTCATATACTGCTTGATAAAGGAATGCCCCACGCGCACCCGAACCGGCGTACCGCCATACTCACTCACAACCTCAGGGACCCGTCGTCCGATAATCACGTTGTAAAGCACAGCAGCGAAGCCATGTTGTTGCAGCAAATATTCTGCCAGCATGGCTGTCATGGCGGTGCTTGAGGCGGGTTTTCCCTGTTCATCAACCAGAAAAATACGATCTGCATCGCCATCGAGCGCAATCCCAATATCCGCTTGCTGTGTCCGCACTGCCTGTTGTAAGTCCACAATATTTGCGGGTTTAGACGGGTCGGCGGGGTGATAGGGGAATGTGCCATCCAGTTCAGGATGCAAGGATGTCAGACTAATTGGCAGCCGTTTTGCAACTTCCGCCCAGGCAGTAGCACCCATCCCACTTCCCGTGTCCAGCACGACTTTAAGTGGTCGGAGTTGAGCAGGATTCACAAAAGACAGCGCATGATCGACCCAACTCTGAAGGATGTCCTGCTGGGTTATGCCACCTTTTCGAGGCGCACTTGTGAATTGATTCTGTTCGGCTAGCTGCCTGATCTCCGGCAATCCGTACTCGCCATGCAGCGCAACGACACCTTTGGTGACAATTTTCAGCCCGTTATATTCCGGGGGATTGTGCGAAGCCGAAACCATTGCGTTGGCAGGAAATTCGTATTTTCCTGAGGCAAAATAGTGCATTTCGGTAGAGATTAGC
>CALMZT010000400.1 GCA_937870805.1 uncultured Chloroflexota bacterium | reverse complement strand
GATCGGTCCACTGCGAGAGCAAGGCATTCCGCTGCGCATCAAGAATGTCTTTAGACCACAGCAGCAGGGTACACTGATTCACCATATCACGGGGGAAAAATCGCATTCCATTAAGGCGGTAACTTCCATTCAGGGCATCGGCTTGGAAGCGAAAGGCAGCGGACCGCTGGCGTCGATTTCGCAAATGGTCGATGAAACGTTGTTCAACACGACAGGCGCGCACGCCGATGTGATGATCTCGTCTCAGTCGTCGGCGCAGAGCTTCGTGTGCTTCGTCATTCCTACTAACGCAGGTCCCGATGCGGGACATGCTGTGCAAACCGCGCTAACAGACCGCCTGCACACCTATCAGGACACAATGGAATGGACGGTGCATCCGGTGAGCGTGATTACAGCCATCGGCGCAAGAATTGATGAATCCTCGATGCTCATTGGTAAGGTGCTGCAAGCTCTGCAAGGGATTCGCATCCTCGCGCTGGCGCAAGGTCCGTCGCATTGTAGTCTTTCAGTCGTTGTCGAGCCGAAAGACGCTGATCGTGCGCTGCGGCTCATTCACGGGCTGATTCTTAGTAACGGGTAAGGTAGCGCTCCACTTCCCAGGGTGTGACCTGACGGTTGTACTCGTCAAACTCCTGACGCTTAGCTGCCAGATAACGATCACTGATATAGGGACCCAACGCGCCCAAAATCACATCATCCTGACTCAGGGCGTCCAATGCCTCACCCAACGAAGTCGGCAGCATCTCCACCTGACGCAAACGGCTGCGATTGCGCATCAGCAGCGTTTCTTCCAACGGTTCCGGCAGCGGCATCTGCTGGCGGATACCATCCAAGCCCGCTTGCAGCATCACCGCCATCGCCAGATAAGGATTACTGCTAGGGTCGGGGCAGCGCAGTTCCAAGCGGGTGTGCGCTTCTCTACCGGGAGATACGCTCGGCACGCGAATCAACGCCGAGCGATTGATGTGTGCCCATGTCACGTACACAGGCGCTTCAAAGCTCGTTCCCAAGCGCTTATAAGAATTCACCAGCGGCGACAGCACCGCGCACATCGCCCGCGCATGGCACAACTGCCCCGCGAGGAAATAGCGCGCCGTCTCTGATAAACCATATTCGTGATTGCTATCGGCAAAGATATTTTCGTCGTCGCTCTTGTGAAGGCTCTGATGTGTGTGCATCCCTGAGCCGGGGAGATCATTGAACGGGCGCGGCATGAAGCTGCACAACAAATTATGCTGCTGCGCGACGGATTTTAACGCCACGCGCGCCATCATCACCTGATCGGCAGACATCAGCGCTTTGGCATAACGGAAGTCGATCTCGTGCTGTCCGTGACCAATTTCAGAATGTGTCGAATCGACATGAATGTCCATCGCCTCAAGCACATTAATCATCTTGCGACGAATAGATCGCGCGCTGTCCGTCGTCATGTCGAAGTAACCGGCTTCGTCCAGCGCCGCGTTACGATGCTGCCCGTCGGTGCGCAGCAGGAAAAATTCCAGTTCCATCCCTGTCTTAAAGATAAAGCCCATTTCCTCCGCCTGCTTCAGCGCCAGCACCAAAGCGTGACGCGGATCACCGATGAATGGCTCGCCTTGCGGCGTATAAATCGAGCAGATCAAGCACGCAGTTTTCTCGTCGCCTGTATCCCAGGGCAAAATCGTGAATGTATTGAGATCAGGGATCAGCACCATGTCGCTTTCGGCAACCCGCGCGAAGCCATCAATCGACGAGCCATCGAAATGCAAGCCATGATCGAAGACACCGGCAACCTCGTCGTAGGGCACCGTGACACTTTTCACCATGCCTACAATGTCGCTGAACCACAAATCGACAAAGCGGATTTGTTTCTGGTCGATGGCGGCTAAAATTTCATCTTTAGTCATCGTTTAATCCATGATTTTGTGAAAACTCAACAGAGAAGTGAATCAACTATTCACTTCCTTTAGAAGAAGTATACAAAAAGAAAGATACGCTTGACTACCGAGCATATCGCCAAAAAAGCATGTCCGACTATTGGCTATCGCTCACAACTGCGGCGCGGAGATGACACCTAAATGACCCAACAGCGCGTCCAGTCCCAAGATGTAACTGCGCCAGCCAAAGCCGCTGATTTTGCCAAGACACACAGGCGATACCAGTGATACATGACGAAACTCCTCGCGCGCGTAAACATTCGATAAATGGACTTCGACAACGGGGATGTTGATCGCGCTGATCGCGTCGCGCAGCGCAATAGAGGTATGTGTATAGCCGCCGGGATTGAAGACCACGCCGTCCGCCCAATCGCGTGCGACATGCAAAATATCGATCAGCGCGCCTTCATGGTTGGACTGTTCGCAGCGCAGTTCGACTTTATAGGGTCTGACGTGCGCGGCTGCCATCGCGTTCACCTGATCGAGTGTCGTGCTGCCGTAAACTTCGGGCTGGCGTGTGCTGAGTAAGTTGAGGTTGGGTCCGTGCAGCAATAAGATTTTTTTGCTCATGCTTTATCCCTGCGACTGTTTTCTGAATTCGTCTAAATGTTCGCTCTTGATAAGGTTATGTTGGTGCAAATGCTTCAAAATCGTGTCGGCGTTCACGTCATCGTTTTCAGTGAACGCGGAGCGTAGTGAGTTCGCCACCATATGTGGAATAAACTCCTCAGACATATGCTTTGTCGTAGCGTTGATCGTCTCTTCAAGGAACTGCTGACGTACTTTAATTCTTTCTTCGGCGCGGTTTTCAAGGCGGTTGAACACAATCTCGATCATCAGCAGCGTAATCGCCGCGCCCATCATCTCTGTCAAAAAATTGGTGCCAAAATCGCTCTTGCCAATAGCATTAGCCACAATCGAGACCACTGCGCCAAACGCGATCAAGCCAAAGAAGAACATCGCAATAATGATGTTGCGCTGGCGTTTGGCGCTGTCAAGCTGCTGCTGAGCTTCTTTAAGTTGTTTATCGTCGCTCATTGTAGGGAGTCCAATACTCTCATCACCTGTTCTGCGGGCACATCTTCTTTAATCAGCGGCTGTCCGATGTCGCGCAGCAGTATGAAACGCGACTTGCCTTTGCTCCGCTTCTTATCGGTTGCCATTGCTGCATAGATCGCTTCAATGTCCAAAGCACCCAAGCGCAGTTGAAAGCCTGTCGCCTCTAACAACTGCTCCACTCGTTCCACGAGCGCTATATCGCATAAGCCCAAGGCATGAGACAAACGCAGCGCCGCCACTAATCCAATCGCCACCGCTTCACCGTGCATCCACCGGTAGCCTGACGCCTGTTCGATGGCGTGTCCAAAGGTGTGACCGAGATTCAAATGCGCGCGAATGCCCTTCTCATAGGGATCTTCCTGTACCACGTCGATTTTCACCTGCACGGCACGGCGCACGAGTTCGGCGGCGTTTCGCGGCGTGTGCAATGCGGGGTCGAGCAGCATCTCATCTGCCAGCAAGCTGTGCTTGATAACTTCCGCCATGCCACAGCGCCATTGACGCGGCGGCAGGGTGCGCAGCACATCGGTGTCGATTAACACGCCATCGGGCTGCTTAAACGCGCCCACGAGATTTTTCCCCTGCGGTAAATCCACGCCGACCTTGCCGCCGACACTGGAATCAACCATTGCCAGCAAACTCGTCGGAATCTGCACTAAACGGACGCCGCGCATGTAGGTTGCCGCCGCGAAGCCCGCCGTATCACCCACCACCCCGCCGCCCAACGCGATCACCGTGCTGCCGCGATCAAGTCCAGCGTCCACAAATTGGCTGTACAATTTCGCCACTGTATCGAGGGTTTTGTACTGTTCGCCGTCAGGAATCACCGCAAGTTCGGCATCCGGCAGCGCGCGCAAAAGCGGTTCACCGTACAGCGGCATTAGCGTTTCATTGGTGATGATGACAGTTCTGCCACCTAAGCTCAAGTCCTCAATATGGTACTTCATGCGCGACAGGACGCCCGGTTGAATCATAATGCTGTAGCCGCCGCCCGGCGCATCGACGTTCAGCCATTCAGTGTACAGCAGCGCCACGATTTCCTGCGCCACTTGTTCCGGCGTCTTGCCTGTAGTGTCAACCTGATAGGAAATCGTGGCATAAGCGACGCGCCGGTGTTCCAGCAGCGACTTCCAATCGCCTTTGAGCAGCGGGCGATCACCAGCGCCGCCGACACGCTCCTCAATCGCTTCCGGCGCGGCATTAAGGCACACCACCAGCGCCGACGCCTGCATCAGCGCACGGTTCTCTTCATCGACCAGCATCCCCCCGCCTGTCGCAATCACCAAGCCATCTTGCGACGCCAGATCGCGGCAGACTTCTTTTTCGATCTCGCGGAAGCGCGCTTCGCCCAGCGTGACAAAGATTTCGGGAATCGACATGCCCGCGTGGGCGACGATTCGATCATCCGTATCGAGAAATGGGCGACCAGTCATCTCGGCGACGAGCTTG
>CALMZT010000399.1 GCA_937870805.1 uncultured Chloroflexota bacterium | reverse complement strand
GGGCAGCGGCGCATCGGAGAGGCCGTCGGAGTAGTTGGCAAGGAACATCGGCTCGTTCTTGACGTGCTCGCGCACCGCGAGCAGGCGCTGGCCGATGTTGCGCCAGATGCCGGTGTCGACCAGTTCCTGCACCTGGGCCGTGAACTCGGGCCCCGTGATGACGACGTTCGGCGTCACCGGATAGTCGTTCACTGGCGCAAGTTCGACATTGGTGTCCCATCCCGGCTGCGCAGCAATGTTTACTGTGTAGCCCTCCAGCAGGCGGTCAAGCACACGCGGAAATGTATCTTCGATATTGCGAATGCCATGCCCCGATGGGAACGAATCGCCGCCAACGAGGATATGCTGCTGCGTCGGGTCGCTGTTCGGCTCAACATCGCGATAACCGAGCGAATTAATGGGATTCCAGTAGAGTTGTGACCACCAGTAATGCATCGCCGTAAACGCGAAGCTGTCCGACATGACCATAAACACGCGCATCGAACATTCGACAGTTACCAGCACGATTGCCAGCGTCGTCAGCGTCAGCAGCGGACCCGTCGCGCGGCTTTTACTGAGCTTTGCGCCCATTGCCCGCGCATCGCTCGGCTGTGCGCCAAAGGTCGCGATAAAGTACCACAGCCACGCCGCCGCAAATAAGTAGGCGATTTCGCCTGCGTTAGGGGACTTGCCCCATACAGGTTGATAATTCTTTAGCCATGCGCCGATAGCGACGAGTGAGGTCATCAGCAGCGCCAGCCAATACAGCGCCGGATGTGCGCGCAGGTTCGCAAACGGCGCGGCAAACCTTGCGCGGAGAGCGTGCAGCGCAGGCATTTTTGCAATTGCGGTCAACAGCCAGATCAAAATCAGTGGCAGCGCCGTGTTGGGGTCGCCGCCGTTCGAGAGATGAATAATCGAGGCAGCCGTCGCCAGCCCCGCGAACAACAAAAGCATCACGTAGCAGTAATCTCCAGATAGGCTGTGCCTGCATCTTCACTTTCGCTGCGGCTGAACAGGCTCATCACACGGTTCAGCAGGGCAAGCGCGCGCTTTTGCCAGCCGTATTTACGGTTGATGGCGTCCAGCGCGATCTGTCCCTCAGCGTCGCTCAAAATCCGCGCAGTGGCTTCCTGCGCCGCGCCTGTGACGGTGCCAGTCGCCGTGCAGGGGGCAACGCTGACGCGCGTCGTGTGTCGAAGGCGTTTGATTTTACCCGCGTCCGCATCGCTGTACACGTACAGCTTGTCGCCAATCTGCGCGAACCATACAGGCGTCGCCACAGCCTCGCCATTCTTGCGATACGTGGTCAGACTCATGTACTGCTGCTTTTGCAGATGTGGAAAGGTCGTTGCTGCCACTGGTAATCCCCCAGGCTCAGTCACCGTTCAGAGCGCCGCCTATTCTACAGCAGCTTGTTGGAAAAATGGTGAGGATTTATCTTGCACCCAAGGCGATTGTATCAAAATTATGAGTTAGGTCAAGAAAGGTTACAAGCGTTGTTGTAGGGGCAGACCTATGTGTCTGCCCGACAGGCGAACACACAGGTTCTCAGGCATCAAGATAACGCTTAATGCTTCCCGCAGCGGGTTCAAAACCCGCCGCTAGACAACATTTGGAAACCTCTGAAGAGGTTGGCT
>CALMZT010000398.1 GCA_937870805.1 uncultured Chloroflexota bacterium | reverse complement strand
GATGAGAGGTCGCATGTGTTCGGGTTATCGGCAGAAACGCTAAATTCAGCCAGGACGTTGGTGTGATCCCAACCTTCAGGCGCACCCTCGCGCAGCGGTGCTGTGTAATAGACGAAGAAACGTCCATTGTTAGCATAGTAAGGATGGAAGGCGAGACCCAACACGCCGCGCTCATCGTAATCGGTGCGCAGGGGAACAATTAAGCCGCTGAGATCGAGGAAGGGTTCTTCCAGCAGTTCGCCTTCTGGTGAGATGATACGAATCCAACCCGCTTGATCGACCACGAACAGGCGACCACTGTCATCATTGGCGGGCACAAGCTGAACGGGCGCTGTGAGTCCCTCGACGAGCAATTCGACGCCGACGCTGTATTCTTCTTCCTCTTCACTTTCCTGTGCCACGACAGGCAGCAGCGAGAGCGAAAAGACGACAAGAGCGAGGATGAACCACCGAACGAGTTTTGTCTGACCAGTCACTGTCTAAACCTCCAATTCTAAGAAACGGTCAAAGGCAGAGATCGCCATGCCGATGAGTGAGGAGAGGGAGATGTAAAATCTGTGACCTCATTTTCGGAGTGGTTGCGAAATCGGCTCAACTATTCTCTATCTTAGAGATCTTAATTTTGTAAAGCCGACGCCAGACTCAGCCTAGCATGTTGAATATCGTTTTTTCATAAGATATTCCTTACTAAACGTTCAGGATTCATTCGAACGTGTTCAGCAAGCTCTGCAATAACAAATAGGACATATGGCTACTTATTCATGAAGCGGATGGGCCACGTTAAAACCCTACTGCTGACCGATGCTGAGCAGTATGAGTTCCTTTACGATCTTAATAAGGGTCATATACGAAATAACGCATATGTTGAGTAGTTGTAGGAGAAGTAGGGATGGCTGATAAACGAAACAATCAAGGGAAAAGCCGGCGCGGCTTTGCCTCAATGGATGCAGAAAAGCAGCGTGAAATTGCCAGCAAGGGTGGACGCGCGTCCCACGAAAAAGGTACTGCCCACGAATTCACCTCTGAAGAAGCTCGTGAAGCCGGGCGTAAGGGTGGACAAGCCTCGCGTCGTGGAAACCGGGATGACGATGATGATCGTGGTGGGAATCGCGGCGGCAACCAGGGTGGCAACAAGAACTAAGCCTTAAAACTGCGTCTCAGCAAAAGCAATGAGTACCCGGTTGATCGAATTTGGTCAGTCGGGTATTTTATTTATGGACCTCGACAGCTTCTTCTCTCAATGTAATCCATGTGTCTCACATCACATTTTTGTAGGTTAGGTCGAAAATTACCCCTATCGTTCGCTATCGGCAGCAGAATCCCTCTCAACCATTTGCTATAGTCTATCAGCAGGGTAGGGCGCATGGTACAAACCCCATACGCCTGCCCTTATTGTGATTCCACCTTAATGCGCGCAATCTCGGTGTTTAGGTATAATTCATTAAGCAACGTTAACACGCATGGCATTCGACAATTATGTTAATGAGAGATGATGATGGACATCACGGATTTAGCAGAAGCTAATCGACTCATAGATTATTTAACACGCTTTGAAGATTTGATGGCAGCGCTGGCGCTGGCGTTTATCGACGCAACGCCAGAGACGCTGGACTCCGAAGTTGACCACACCCTGCGACACATCGCCGATTTTGCCGATGTGCGGCGCAGCTACGTGTTTCTCGTAGACAACGAAGGGCGTGATGCTCATCGTGTTTATATTTGGGGAGACCGCGATTTCAGGCGCGCCTGGAGCAATGGCGGGAGTCTGGAACGCTTATCGTGGCTGATGACGCCGCTGCAAAATGGTCAGCCGTTTACGCTTCATGCCGCTGATTTGTCCGAAGAAGCGCGCGCAGATTTCGTACTCAAGGCTGAAGATACACTGATGGCTGTGCCGCTGGTGGCGCATGAGGGCATAATCGGCTTCATCGGTATGGATTGGCGCAAGCGCGAAAGTAATCTGTACGATGGCAAGCTGCTGGCACAAACCGGAGCCTTCATCACAGGCGCACTGGAACGCCAGCGCAGCGAACAAATCCGCAGCGATGAATTGAAACTGATGCGCGCGCTGATCGATAACGTGCCCGACGTGCTGTACGCCAAAGACACGGATAGCCGTTACCTGTTGAGCAACTATGCGCAGGCGCAGGCAGTGGGCGTGGAATCGATGGACGAGATGCGCGGCAAGACGGACTTCAACTTTTATCCTGAAGAACATGCGGCAAAGTATCTTGCTGATGAGCGCGACGTGTTCAAGGGCAAGGTGATCGACATAGAAGAATATGTCATGCGCGCGGATGGCACCCATCAATGGCTGCACATCACCAAAACACCGTATCGTGATCGGCAGGGCAATGTGATCGGGCTGGTGGGTATCGGGCGTGACATCACCGAACGCAAACACATGGACGAAGCGTTGAAGGCGAACGAGCGTTTGATGCGAACTGTGATCGATAACGTGCCGGCGCTGGTGTACGTGAAGGACGCGGAAAGCCGTTTCCTGCTGGGCAACAGCGCTATCGTGCGGCAAATGGGCTTGCAATCGGAACAGGAACTGTTAGGCAAGTCGGATGCGGATTTCCACCCGCGCGAACTGGCGGAGCAATATCGCGCGGATGAAGTGGCGCTGATGGAAGCTGACGCGGCGCTTATCAATCATGAAGAACCTTCGATTGACCATGATACGAATACCCAAACCTGGTATTCCAGCAACAAAATCCCACTGCACGATGAGACAGGCAAGGTGATCGGTTTGGTAGGCATTAACCACAACATCACCGAGCGCCGCAGCATGGAAGACGAGGTCAAGAATAAAGAACGTTTGCTGCGGCTGGTGATTGATAACATTCCCGCGCTCGTCTTTGTCAAAGATGCTGAAAGCCGCTTCATCGTGGCAAACAAAGCGTGCCTGGCGCAGATGGGTGTACAGTCTGAAGACGCGCTGCTGGGCAAATCGGACGCCGATTTCCACCCGCAGGAATTGGCGGCGCAGTATCGCATGGACGAACTGGACATGATGAGCAGTGGGCAGCCGAAGCTGCATTATGAAGAACTCGCTTTCAGCCGTGCCCACGATGAGATGCGCTGGCTTTCGAGCAACAAAATCCCACTGCGTGACGACAATGGCAAGGTGATTGGCTTGGTGGGTATTAACCATGACATCACTGAACGCAGACGTGCCGAAGAAGAAATCAAAAGCAAGGAACGGCTGCTGAGGATTGTGATTGACAACGTGCCAAGTCATATTTACGTCAAGGATACGGAGAGCCGCTTCCTGCTGGCGAATAAAGCCGTGCTGCTGCATATGGGCGCGAAAGATGAACAGGAGCTTCTCGGCAAGACGGATGCTGATTTCCACCCCGGCGAGTTCGCCGAAGCGTTTTTGGCAGATGAAGCGGCGCTGTTCAGCATAGGACAAGCGCTGCTGGGATATGAAGAGGAAGTGCTGGATCAACATCTGCAAGCGCTGGTGTGGTTGAACACCAACAAAATCCCGATGCGCGATGAGAACGGCAAGGTGATCGGCTTCGTCGGCATCAACCACGACATCACCGAGCGCAAACGCGCTGAACAGGCGCTGCGTGGGATGACTGAAGAACTGGAGAAGCGTGTTGCAGAGCGTACTGGCGAACTGCAACAGGCTCACGATCAGTACGCGCAGTTACAGCAGCAGATCATTGACGCGCAGAAGCAGGCGATACAGGAGCTATCGACGCCTGTCATCCCCATCTTGGAGCAGGTGATTGTCATGCCGCTGGTAGGGACGATTGACTCGATGCGTGCCCGTGACATCACACGCGCAATGCTGGCGGCGATCACTCAGCACCGCGCGAAAGTGGTGATTTTAGACATCACAGGCGTTGCCGTCGTGGACACGCAAGTGGCGAACCACCTGAACAAGACGATACAGGCAGCGCGGCTGAAAGGTGCAGGCACGATTGTGACCGGCATTAGCGACGCTGTAGCGGAAACGATTGTCGATCTGGGCATCGACTGGACGGCATTGGATACGCTGCGTGATCTGCGGAGTGGGCTGCGTGTGGCGCTGGAGCGCATGGGTTATCAGTGGGTGCGTAAATCATGAATGGCTAAGTACAACCAAACAAATTATGTGGGATAAGCCCCAATGATCGATAACGTGCGTTGGGGCATCCGGTTGTAGCGCTCAAAAAACTGGTGCGCCGCTTGCAGCAGGGCTTTCACTGTCTCGAACAATTGGCAATGGGTCACTTCCCGCCGCAAATGCCGCCACAACATCTCAATCGGGTTCAGCCAGGGGCTATAGGTCGGCAGATAAAGTAAGACCAAGCGCCCTGCTGCC
>CALMZT010000397.1 GCA_937870805.1 uncultured Chloroflexota bacterium | reverse complement strand
TTCTGTCTTGTGAGAACGTCTCACAAGGCAAAACGATAACAAAGAATATCAAACTATTCAAGGACTAGTTCTTATGCTTGCTGATTTTAATCCATCGACCACCACTTTGAAACCAATGTCTATTGGTGGAATTGTCGTTGACCCGCCGTTAACCCTTGCACCGATGGCAGGACACACGAATCATGCCTTTCGCGTTATTTGCCGCGAAATGGGCGACTGTGGGCTGGTTTGCACAGAACTCATCAGTGGACACATCGTTCAGGAACGCAGCGCCAGATCGTTTAAAATGTTCGACTGGTCAGATGTCGAACATCCCTTTGCTGTGCAGCTTTTTGGCAGTGATCCTGCAATGATGGCGGAAGCAGCACGCATGGTCGCCGATGCTGGCGCTGACATCATTGACATTAACATGGGCTGTTGGGTGCCGAAGTTGGTCAAGAAAGGCGCGGGCGCGGCGCTGCTGCGGGACGTGTGTACTGCCACGCTTGTTGTCGGGGCTGTTGTGCGTGCGGTGAATATTCCTGTTACGGTGAAAGTGCGCAGCGGTTGGGATGCACAGCAAATCACAGCTGTCGAATTCGCACACGCTGCTGAAGATGTTGGTGTGCAAGCCGTGTCTGTTCACGGGCGTACTGCTGCACAAGGATTCAGTGGCACTGCCGATTGGAATATCATCCGACAAGTAAAAGAGGCTGTAAAACATATTCCAGTGATTGGCAACGGAGATGTATTTTGCGCGGCAGACGCTGCGAAAATGTTGGCGATGACGGGATGTGACGCCGTGATGATTGGGCGCGCTGCATTAGGAAATCCCTGGATTTTCCGACAAACCGCTCATGAATTGAACATGGGTGAAACGCTGCCAGCGCCCACTTTAACTGAACGCGCAGCCGTCGCGCTGCGTCATGCGCGCCTCACCATTGAGTCTACGTATCTAAACGAACGGCAAGCCGTCTACGAATTACGCGGGCAAATCAGTAAATATCATCTGGATGCGCCTGGCACGGTGGCAGTACGTAACCGTCTGGTTCAGGCTGAGACGCTGGCAGATATTGAATTCATCCTTACACCCCTGCTCGAAGAATAAAGACAATCTTGCGTTTCCGCCTTTAAGCTGCACAACATTCTTACAGTTGGGATTTAGAACAACGGCTATAATGAGAGTAACCGATTGGTGTGACGGTTGTTCATTATCCGTCTTTATTCGGAAAGTTGATCGCCATGAAACGAACCTTTCTCCTCCTGCTGTTGGTACTTATCGGATTATCTTTATCCAGCGCGGTAAGGATCAGCTATGCCCAAACTACATTTGTAGTCGATACAACAGCGGACAGCGGATTGACCAGCTTACGCCAGGCAATTCTCGACTCAAATGCCAGCGTAGGCGTTTTTGATACCATTAGCTTTAACATTCCGAGCGCGGGACCGCAGACCATCAGTCCGACGTCTGCTCTACCCGCCATTACTGATCCAGTCCTGATCGACGGTTTAACGCAGCCAAATTCAACCTGCACTAGCCCGCTTATTGTTATTGATGGCAGTGGGGCAGGCGCACTGGTGAACGGTCTAGAAAGCACATCCGGTTTTTCACAGGTTCGTGGACTAGTGATTAACGTTTTTTCAAACAGCGGCATTGCGCTCATCAGTGGGGACGGTAACACTATCGAGTGCAACTTTATCGGCACCAACGCCGCCGGCAATGCAGCCGTTCCCAATGGGACGGGAATTGCAGTCAGCACTGCAACTAACACCATTGGTAACACGGGAGTCGGCAACCTCATCTCTGGGAATGCAGGTGCAGGCATTTCGGCAGCCAGTGCAGCGGCGGCGAATAATATCATCTCCGATAATCTCATTGGTACTGATGCTGGTGGAACTGCTGCTATACCCAATACTAGCGCAGGCATCTCTATATTTCTAGGCGCACACAATACGACGATCACCAATAACACCATTGCCAACAATGGCGCGGCGGGCGTCGTTATAGGCATTGACGCTAGCGAAGGTGGCGTCTTTTCCAATGCCATCCAGAATAATTCCATTTTTGGAAACGGCGGACTCGGTATTGATCTCGGAAACAATAATACAAGCGAGGCGGCAGATGCCTCAGACGGTGATAGTGGACCCAACACCTTACAAAATGCGCCAACATTGTCAGGGGCTTTCACGACGAGCAATACGCTGGATGTTCAAGGAACTCTCACCAGCACCCCCAGTACGACGTTCACTTTTGATGTGTATTCAAACACGATCTGTGATGGAAGCGGAAATGGTGAAGGCGAAACTCACTTAGGAACATTTACAGGGGCAACTGATGGTGCAGGTACACTGACCTTTAACTCATCTATCGAAGTCGCCGTAGCTTCAACGCAATTCATCACCGTGACCGTGACTGATCCGTTTGGTAACACCTCAGAGTTTTCCAACTGCATCGCAGTCGTTGTGACGACTCCTGTTTTTGCCTCCAACCCGCTGCCTAATGGTACGCTCACTATTACCACCCCATTTGGTTCAGCTAGTTCCGGTTTTGTTCAGGTTTCGAACACAGGTACGGGTACGCTGAATGTAAATCCCATTGCCCTTACCAACAACACCGGACATCTCAGCATGACCACCACTAATTTTTTTATCCAGAGTGGTCAACCGCCAATTGATCTCACGATTTTCTGCGATGCAACCGCCCCAGGGACTTTCACAGAAACCCTGACACTAACTCATAATGCGGCAGGCAGCCCGGCATCCTATACCATTGTGTGCAATGTTATTGCGCCCGGATATGGGTCTAACCCCCTGCCTGCACCTGCTGGTCCAACTATTGACTTCGGCAGTGCTCCCGTTGGCAGCCCTAGCGCGCCACAAATCATCACCGTCTCTGAGACAGGTGGAGCTACTCTCACCGTCGATCCAGCGCCTACTTTCGGCGGCGCTCACCCCGGCGATTTCGCTGTTGTAGGTGGACTCCCGATAAGTATCAATGACGGAGAACCACCAGAGGACATAACTCTAACATGTACACCTTTATTCGCGGGTTTACGAACCGCAACAGTAACATTTACTACCAACGATCCTACTCAACCCACTGTTACATACAATCTACAATGCATAGGCGCTGAAGCTGGCTTCAGTTCCAACCCGACGCCTGCTACGCTCATCGACTTCGGCAATGTCACGGTGGGCGCTCCGCCTGTCCAGCGCACCATCACCGTCTCCGAAACGGGCAACGCCAC
>CALMZT010000396.1 GCA_937870805.1 uncultured Chloroflexota bacterium | reverse complement strand
CGTGAGTGGGATTGGTACGTCAACGGGATTCGCGTGCCCTCCAACTTACGGCGGCAGTTTTTGCAGGTCGGCACGATACTCTCGCTGCTGGTGCTGCTCGTCGCATGGAATATCCCCGGTGGCGATGTGCAGGAACGCCTCACCCGCTTTCAGGAATTTCTGCAATCTGAGCCGCTGCAACAGCTCAGCGAGTTATGGAACCGCGTGTTCGCCAGCATTGACACACAAGGTCCGGTGACAGCCGATTACTACGGGGGCGACTCGCTGGAACTCAGCGGGGCGATTCAGCTTGGCGAACAGGTAGTATTCTGGGTATCTGCGCCGCAAGGACCGCGCTACTACTGGCGTTCGCGTGTGTTCGACACTTACGAAGCGGGACGCTGGCTGCCCGCCGTTGATACGCGCCTCACTGACCCCGACGGCACGATGGACTTGAATATGGGACAGTACGCAGGCGCGGCACGTCAGCCTGTGGAGCAGTTGTTTACGATGGGTTTGAACACCTCACGCTTGCTGTATGCCGCACCACAGCCTGCGCGCTTTGACTTAGCCGCACGCGCTGATTTACGCGAGACTCCTGACCAAACGGTGAATGTCTCGGTGGTGCGCCCGATGAATGTCCTTTATCGTGGCGATACGTACACCGCAAGCAGCCTGATGACCATCGCCACTGCCGACCAACTGCGTTCCACCAGTATTAACTATGAACAGTGGATGCGTGACTTGTATCTCTACGTATCGCCATCCGTGACCGATGCGACCCGTTCGCTGGCACAGCAAATCGTTTCCGAAGCAGGGGCAACCAATCCTTATGATGCGTCAAAAGCCATTGAACGCTGGCTGCGGCGCAACATCATTTACAACGAAACCATCCCCCAGCCGCCCCCTGGACGCGACCCTGTAGACTGGCTGCTGTTTGAACTGCGGCAGGGCTATTGCAACTACTATGCGTCGGCGATGATCCTGATGCTGCGCACATTGGGCATTCCGGCGCGCATGGCAGCAGGCTTCGCGCAGGGTGACTGGGACGCTACGATGCAAGTTTACGTTGTGGAAGAGCGTGACGCGCATACGTGGGTCGAGGTCTATTTCCCCGGCTACGGCTGGATTGAGTTCGAGCCAACGGCTGCGCAAGCGCCCCTTGACCGTACAGGCGACGATCAACAACCGTTGCCTGAGCCACCCACATCGACGCCGAATGCAACGGCGACGACCACTGCAACACCATCTCCTTCGCCATCGCCCACCGGGGTCACGCCAACACCGCCGAACGCTGCCGAAGTGATGCCATCACCGACGCCGACGTTCACACCCTCGCCGACGCAAACGCCGGTGATCGTGCCGACGCAGCCGCCGCCCGTGCGCCAACAACCGCGCGGCTTGCTGGCGTGGCTGCTGCCCGCGCTGGGGGTGGTGCTCATGGTGCTGCTGATCGTTGGGCTGGTGCTGGGCGTACTGACGCTGATCTGGTGGTGGTGGGAGTGGCGCGGGATGAAGGGACTCAGCCCGATTGCGCGTGCCTATGCGCGGCTGGAACGCTACCTGGCGCTCATCGGCGTGCGGCTCGGCTCGCAGCAGACGCCGGAAGAACGCCGCCGCAAGATCATCAAGGAACTGCCACAAGCGGCAGAACCGCCTGTGACGGCGATCACGCGGCTGTACAGCGCTGAACGCTACGGTCCGCGTAAAGCGCCAAAGGATCAAAGCGACCTGGCAGACCGGGCGTGGGTCGATACGCGCGGCAGGATACTCAAGCGCTGGCTGCGACGCTTCATCCCCTTCTGGCGGGACAAGTAGGGGTTAAAAGCAAGGTGCTAATGACAAGATGACTCAAATTTTAGCCTGCAAAAACACATTTATCAGAGTAGCGTTTGCTTTGGTGATTGGATAATAAAGGGAGTGTGGGTACAACATTTTTTGGGTTTCAAACCGCGTTCTAACCTGAAAGTTAAATGTAAGCCGAAAAAACAGTAAGGCATCAGGGAATTTACTGAGTTA
>CALMZT010000395.1 GCA_937870805.1 uncultured Chloroflexota bacterium | reverse complement strand
CTGGACTGGTACTCGCGTTTCGTCGTCAGTTGGGCGCTTGACCTGACGCTGGAGATTAGCTTTGTGCTGGAGGCCATGCGGGATGCATTGGCAGTCGCCACTCTGGTCATCTGCAACAGCGACCAGGGCAGTCACTTCACCAGTTCGCAGTACATCGCCCTGTTTCGGGATACCCCGGTTCAGATCAGCATGGATGGCAAAGGGCGCGCGCTGGACAACGTTTTCACCGAGCGCCTGTGGCGCACCGTCAAATATGAGGAGGTCTATTTGAAAGACTACGCCTCGCCGCGTGAGGCACGCAGTGGACTATCCGCCTATCTCGACTTTTACAATTACCGGCGATTGCATCAAGCACTCGATTACCAAACACCCGCTCAAGTCTATTTCAAGGAAGGAGAACCATCCACTGATAAATTGGCACTTTTGCTGTCTTGACAATGGGGTACACCTTATCACATCTTCAGCGAAAGGCTATCGACTATCGACTGAGATTAACAACTTTGTAAATTCCCTGATGCCTTACTGTTTTTTCGGCTTACATTTAACTTGTGGGTTAGAACGAGGTTTGGAACGCAAAAAATGTTGTACCCGCGCTCCCTTTATTATCCAATCACCAAATAAAACGCTACTCTGATAAATATGTTTTTGCAGGCTAAAATTTGAGTCACACCTCTGCTAACGTACCTGCACGAAGTTCACCAGCGCCACGTTTGCCTCGCACTCCGCCCGTGTCACCACCTCCACCTCGTCCGACACAGGCGCGCCCGCCGGATCGAACAGCCGCACGCGGTACTGTCCTTCCTGCGGCGCACCCCCCAGCGGCAGCTCAAACCCGCCTGCCCCGAACGTCAGCGTTGACCCGCTGAACACCGACTCGTCCAGGCTGGCGTCCTCCGGCGAGGTCACACGCACGCGGTAGGCGTTCAACGGCTGCCCGCCCACGTCTATCACCGTCCCCGCGATGCTCGACCAGTTGCAGCCGCTGCCGTTGGCGTTCGGCATGTACAGCACGCCGCCGTCAACCACCACGAACGGATACAGTGACTCGGTGGGTTCTTCGGTCACGACAAGGCTCAGGAACGGCGTGAACGTCGCCGTTACGCCCGCGTCAGCCGTTGGCTCTACGCCTGCGCTGGTCGGCGGCGTCGCGGTGATGACACGCGGCAGCGGCGTCGGCGGCGCGAGTGGGTTCAGCGCCGAGTAGGGGTTGAACCAGATGAACGTGAAGTAGCTGCACAGCCCCAACGTCGCCAGCACGAACAGCGCCGCGATGGCATCCTGTCGCCCGAACCGTCGGCGCGGCTTTTCCTTCAGGGCTTGCGGGGCAGGGGGTTCTTTAATGTTCGGTTCGATAGGCGGGAAGCGTTCTTCCGATGGCGTGCTGATGATGGGCGGTGCGTAGCGCTCATCCTCCGGCGTCAGCGGCGCGAAGTCCATCACACTGCGCGCTTCGGCGGCTGATGGCTGCGCCTCTAGCGCTTCTTCCTCTGTCTCATGCGGCTGCGTCTCTTCCGCTTCGCCTTCCTGCGCCAGCGACAGCGTATTGGCTTCGGTTGCCAGTTCGTCCGCGTCTACGAAGTCCTCCAGCGGGAACAGCGAGTCCGGCGTCGAAAGCCGCTTCTTTTGATCTTTGCGCCCGACACGGCGCACACCGCCGCGCGGCTGGTTCTGTTCTTCGCTCACGGCTAACGCACCCGCGCAAAGTCCAGGAACGCAAGGTTCTCATTGCAGTTTGAGGGGAACGTCACCTGAATGCGCTCGGAAACCTGAACGTTGGACTGGGTATACAGCGTCACGAAGTACGTGCTGGGGCTGATCTGATCGCCAACGCGCACTTCCCAACCGGAGAGCGTACCGTACTGCGTATTTGAGCCAACCGGCACCTGTTGGTTGAAGGTGTTGGTCGCGTCGATGACCAGCACGTTGAACGTTCCCGGCGCGACTTCGTTGCCATCCAAGCCGCGCACACGCCCGCCGATGCCCTGCCACAAACACCCGGCAGATGGCGCAGCGAAGTTTGGCATGAATTGAACGGCGTTGTTGATCAGCGTGAACGGATACGGCGACTGCGTAGCTGGCAGTGTTGCGGTTGGTCCAGTAGATGATGGCTCTGGCGTGAACGTCGGGCTGACGGAGGGCGTCGGCGTGATGCTGGGTGTCAATGTCGCCGCCGGCGTGTCGGTGATGGTTGCCGAGGGGATGGGTATCGGCGTGCCCGTGAAGGTCGGCGTGGTGGTCGGGGTATCCGTCGGCGTTAAGGTGAACGTGGGCGGCAGCGTCGGGACAACTGATGTTGGCGTGAACGTTGGGAACGACAGCACCTGGGGTAGGTCGGCAGCGGTCATGGCGTTGGGGTCTGCGGGTGCGGGTCCCAACAGGGTGACGACCACGTAGAGCACCATGCCTATCGTTAGCAGCACGAAGACGAGGGTGATGATGTTGTAGAGCTGGTTGTTTCCGCTGCCCATAAGAGTGCTCCCTTGTTTTAGCCGCCGATAAGGCGCATGACGACCCAAACGACTACGATAATCGACAGCAGTAGAAAGATGATCGAAATCACGTTATAGATACGCGCACGTCCACTGCCCATTTTTCCTCCTAAGCGTTCGCTCAGTGTTTGCAATCATCATGATTAAATATAGCGTTCAATAGTGGCGCTCGCGCGCTGCGAGTCCAGCCATGTCTCAAAACGTGCCTGCGCGAGTGATGCCTGGTCTTCGATTTCTGCCGGGCGCTCACCTACCTCTAGTGTCTGGATAATATGATACCCCAAGCGCGTGGGGATAGGTCCAGCAATTTGCCCCGGTTGCAGCGAGAAGGCAACATCCGCCAGCGACTGTTCCATCAACTCATCGCGTGTAAACCAACCGAGATCGCCCCCGTTGTCGCGCGTGGTTACATCGAGCGAAACGGTGGCGAGTGTGGCAAAGTCTTCACCTGCCTGCAAACGCGCAAGAATGTCCAGGGCTTCGGCTTCCGTGCGTACCAGAATGTGACGCGCACGTACTTGTTCTAAGGCGGCCTCATTGTTCGCCAGCGTCACAGCATCGCGGACGCGCGATGTGATTAAGGTTGAACGCAGTATGTCACGGAACTCGGCTTCGGTGTATTGGTTCGCGCTCAGCCAGTTTTGCCACGCCTGCTGCCCACCAGCCAGTTGAATATTCGCTTGCAGTTCAGTGTCAAGTTCGCCATCGCTGACGACGATGTTCATTTGTGTCGCTGCCTGGTCAATCAGTACCTGCTCGATCATCGTGTCAAGTACAGTAACCTGTAGCAGAGATGAGTCAGAGACAACACTGTCGTACTGCGCGCGGGCGACGGCACGCTCAAACTGCGGCAGAGTAATATCTGCCCCGTTGACGCGCGCGACCAGCGCAACTCCTGCCTCATTCAGCGGCAGATTGGCTGTGGGAACGGCGGTAGGGATAACATCAGGAACTGTGGTCGAGCCTGGTTGGGTGGGGGAAACAACCGGGCTGGGCGCGGCACTGCACGCGGCTGCCAGCGCCAGAATAAGGAGCAATATCAAAAAACGAGGCACAGGTCATCCTTTAAAAGAAATAGGCAACGCCCCTAATTATGCTGTTTGATTGGCTTTGCGGCAAGTGATTGCAATCATACGAGTTTGACACATCACATCTCAGAAGGTACTTTTTACGTTCGCTGAGTGGAACATGAGGTGGCAGCAAGCTGAGTTCACGACGTACCAGGGTATCCCTCTGAGGGAAAGGGCCATCGCATCAAATTTAGTTTGAAGGTTACAAGGGTTCACAAGATATTTGTAGGGACAAACGTACAGGGCAGACCATCGGGCGAACACACAGGTTCGCCCCTACAATGACGTTTCTGACCTTCCTTGACCCAAATCGTGATTTTGATGCAATCGCCCTGCTCTGAGGGAGACAAGCGGATCATTGAATTTGTACGTGGGTGGTACACTGAGCGATTTTGGGTTTCATTTGATACTTTTAGAAGTTACGCAGTTGGGTTCAATAACAAGGGGTTTAAACCCCTTGTTCAAGCACAAATCACCCTTCAACTGCGTAAGTCCTAACTTTAAAACTGATTATTAGGAAAATAGTCATGATTGTGATTTTTGGTGGGACAGCGGCGTATCATCTGAAAGTGGAAAACTTTGCGACAGTGGGCGAACCACGCCTTGTGCAGACACCGTTTGGCGAGTCGCCGCCGTTTGTGCGGCTGACGGTTGATGGACGCAGCGTGTGGTTTAATTCGCGGCATGGCGAAGGCGGTTTGCAGCGTTCGGCGGCGTTCGTCAATCATCGGGCGAATGTGTGGGCGGCGAAGGAGTTGGGCGCTGAAGCGATTTTGTCGTGGAATGGCGTGGGGGCGGTTGCGGCGGGATTGTCCGTTGGTCAATGTGTTGTGCCGGATGATGTGCTGGACATGACGCGCGCGCGCCTGTCGGCGACGTTTGCCGAAAGGGCGCTTCTTACGCCTGCCGGAAGCCCTTTTGCTGACGATTGGCGCAAGAAGCTCATCGACGCCTGTGAGCGCTTGAATTTGCCATGCGCGACACACGGCACGTATGTTTGCACTGAAGGTCCACGTTTGGAAACGGTGGCAGAAATCAGCATGTACGGCTGGGGCGGCGCGGCTGTCGTCGGGATGACGCTTGCGCCGGAAATCTGGCTGGCGGCGGAGTTAGGGATTCCCTACGCTTCGCTGTGCATCATCACCAACATGGCGACGGGACGCTGGCATTTCGATACGCGGCGGGATTTTGGCGTGGGTGTGGCGGAAAAAGGAATTCGGGTAATGCTGGATGTAGTCTAAAGTCTTTGTTCTGGCAAATACATATCATAGTTCGCTGCTTGTGCCGCCATCGAACCTTCGTGCGCGGCAGTCACAATCTGATGCGAAAACAGCCGCGTGACATCGCCCGCCGCATACACAAAGGGAATATTCGTGCGCTGTTCGTCACTGGTCAAAATGTATTGTTTCTCATCGACAGCCACACCCAAGCTCATTGCCAACTCTGAGTTCGGCTGTGCGCCTTGTCCGTTAAACACGACTTCTGCGGGAATTTCCTGACCCTCTTCGAGCACAACGGCGCGAACGTGATGGTTTGCACCCTCAAGTCCGATCACGGTTTTGACCACAACAGGTACGTTAAATTTGTTCAATCGCTCTTGCCATTTAGCAGAAATATTGAGTTCCGTTGAGTTCGTCACTAAAGTGAGTTCTTTGGTGTAACGCAATAACTGTAGTGCCGTACATGCCACTTCGTCGTTATTGCCAATCATGACCACTTTTTTATCCGTTGTCTTTGGACCATCACAGGTAATGCACCAGAAAAGCGACGCACCTAAAAAGTCCTGATGTTCAGGCAGACCAAAGTAATGATCGCGAACGCCTGTTGCAATGATGATGGTGCGGGCGGAATAGGTTTGTGCCGCAGTCTGCACGCGAAACTGTGTTTCGTCCTGAAGGTGTTCACGACGTATCATGCTCACCGACTCCTCTTGGCACAGCGCCCCAAATTTCTGCGCCTGCTGCAAACCCAACTCGCGCAATTGGCGTGTATGAATTCCTTCCGGGAAGCCAAAATAATTCTCATTGACTTCCGCCGTATCCCAGCGCCCGCTTCCCTGATCCAGGATTAAGACTGATCGGCGAAAGCGCGCCAGATAAATCGCAGCCGATAACCCTGCCGGACCGCCACCAATAATCACCGTGTCGAATGATGTGGTCATCATTTGATTGTCACGAAGCCCTTCACAACTTTTGATAATCTGGACATTAAGCGAGGCTTCAATTTTACTCTAACCTTTTTGGTTCGCCACTCCCCAACAAGAACAGGGCAATCGCATCAAATTTAGTTTGAAGGTGACACGGGTTCACAACATCTTTGTCGGGACAAGCGTACAGGGCT
>CALMZT010000394.1 GCA_937870805.1 uncultured Chloroflexota bacterium | reverse complement strand
GTGATCGGCGAGACCGCCGAGATCGGCGACGACGTGACCATCGGCCACGAAGCGTCGGTGTCGAAGGTGGGGGAGGAGCAGCTTTTCTACCTGATGAGCCGGGGTTTGAGCGAAGACGAGGCCAACGCGATGGTGGTCAACGGCTTTATCGAGCCGCTCGTCAAGGAACTGCCTATGGAATATGCGCTGGAGATGAATCGCCTGATTCAAATTCAGCTTGAAGGCTCGATTGGCTAGAACGTCTTTGAGGGGCGCGAGATTTTGTGCCCCTTTCATCCCTGAATAAAACCAGTGTTTAGCTGATTGGCTGAACGCTGATAACTGACAACTAAAAAAGGAGAACTCTGTGGTTGTTGTAAGACAACGGCGTCCCAACGCGCCTGAAACACCTGCCTACACACGGGCAGATGTCGAGCAGCTGAGTGCGTCGCGTAATGAACCCCAATGGCTGCGTGACAGCCGTCTCGCCGCCTGGGAACTGTATGAAGAAATCCCTATGCCTTCACAGAAAGAGGAAGAGTGGCGGCGCACCGATTACCGTCATATTCGTTGGAACGAGGCAAGTACACTCGTTTCACCCAATGGCGCGACTCTGGCAACGGTGCCCTCTTATAATCTCGAACCTCTCATCAGCGATAAAAGAGGTGGTTTGATCGTGTTTGTGGATGGCAAGCTTGTCCACGCCGACATCCCTGAAGAATTGAAGAAACAAGGCGTCATTTTCGCTGATTTACTCATGGCGTCACGCGAACACGAAAATATTGTGCGTTCCAACTTGATGACCAAAGCGGTCACGCCCGGCAGCGGCAAATTCGCTGCACTGCACGCTGCGCTGTGGACGCATGGGGTACTGCTTTACGTACCGTGCAATGTAGTGGTGGAAATCCCGCTGCACGTGGTGATGTACAACACGCACCCCGGCGCGACACTGGGACATATATTGGTTGTCCTTGAAGAAAATGCACAGGCAACGATGCTCGTTGATTATGCTTCAGCCGAAGGACAAACACAGTCCAGCTATATCGGCGCAACAGAACTAATCGTCGGTCACGCTGCGAATTTGCGCTTTGTCGGGCTGCAAGACTGGAACCGCCAAACCTTCGAGTTCAGCCATCAGCGTGCCGTTGTCGGGCGTGATGGCAACCTCGATTGGGTTGTTGGTACAATGGGCGGCAGACTGGTCAAAGCGTTCATTGAAGTTGACCTTAATGGTCAGGGGGCGAGTGGTCGTGTGTCCGGCATGTTCTTTGCCGATAACGATCAACTTTTCGATCACGACACGCAACAGAATCACAACGCACCACTGACTACATCCGACCTGCTGTTCAAAGGCGCAGCCAAAGACACGGCGCGCAGTGTTTGGCAGGGTATCATTAAAGCGCTGCCCAAGATGCAAAAGATCGACGGTTTCCAAGCCAGTCGCAATCTGCTGCTGAGCGAAGACGCACGCATGGACGGTATTCCGGGGTTGGAAATCGAAGCCGACGATGTGCGTTGTACACACGCGGCAACCTTCGGCACGCTTGAAGAAGTGCTTGTCTTCTACCTCATGAGTCGCGGCATTCCACGTCCAGACGCTGAGTTGATGGTTATTCAAGGCTTCTTCGATGAACTGTTGGAGCGCATCCCCTTTGAAGGTGTGCGTGCCCGTCTACAAGCTGCGCTCGAAGCCAAAATCGTCGGCTAAATGTGACGAATGTAATTGAGAAACGATGAGGGCGAGTCGAACTATTGGCTCGTCCTTTTGCTAAAATGGATTTTATGAATACACAAACGTTACCTTACAATGTACAAGCCGTTCGCGCCGATTTCCCTATTTTGGGACAGGAGCATCATCCCGGCGTGCCGCTAGTCTACCTGGATAATGCTGCCAGCAGCCAAAAACCGCTAAAAGTCATTAACGCGCTTGATGATTATTATCGCCGTTACAATGCCAATGTGCATCGCGGCATCCACAAGTTGAGCGAACAAGCAACGGCTGCCTACGAAGAAGCGCGCATTAAAATCAAGCGCTTCATCAATGCCGCCAGCAAACGCGAAATTATCTTCACGCGCGGCACGACTGAGAGCATCAACCTCGTCGCGCAAACGTGGGGACGCGCCAATCTCAAAGTGGGAGATGTGGTGGTTTCAACGGTGATGGAACATCATTCCAATATCGTGCCCTGGCAGATTCGCGCCGCCGAAAAAGGCTTTACCATTCGCTACATTCCTGTGCTGCCCGATGGCACCCTCGATCTGAATGCTTATGCTGCTTTACTGCGTGATGAAAATGTTAAACTTGTAACAGTTATGCACGTCTCAAACATGCTCGGCACAGTGAATCCAGTTGTCGAGATGGCACAACAAGCGCACGCCGCCGGAGCATTGATCCTCGTAGACGGCGCACAGAGCACGCCCCACATGTCTGTGGATGTGCAAGCGCTCGACGTTGATTTCTTCGCCTTCAGCGGGCACAAGATGTGTGGACCAACAGGCATCGGTATTCTTTATGGTAAGCGCGATTTGCTGGAAGCGATGCCCCCTTGGATGGGCGGCGGTGATATGATTTCGCGCGTGACGCTTGACGGCAGTACGTGGAATGATCTGCCGTACAAATTTGAGGCAGGTACGCCGATTATCGCCGGAGCAATCGGCTTGGGTTATGCAGTAGATTATCTGAGCGAATTAGGCATGGATAAAATTCATGCGTATGAACAAGCTATCGCGGCTTACGCTTTAGAACGACTGGCAGAAGTGCCGGGAATTACCGTATACGGTCCAGACGCGGACAAAAAAGGCGCGGTTGCTGCCTTTACCCTCGACAGCGTTCATGCACATGATGTTGCGCAGATTCTGGACGCTGAGGGCGTTGCTGTGCGCGCGGGACATCATTGTGCGATGCCGCTGCATGAGCATTTCGGCGTTCCAGCGACAGCGCGCGCCAGTTTCTATCTGTACAATACCTTTGCGGAAGTGGATGCGCTCATTGAAGGGCTGTATAAAGCGAAAAAAGCCTTTGCGTAATCGCGCATTAAAGTTCCTTTTGAAACCCAAATGCGCCATGTTTTGTGCTATCCTGAAAATGAACCTCTTTGCGTCCTTTGCGCCTTTGCGGTTCAGATTTTCATTGCTTTTGGTGAATGTCAATTCATGATTACTACGCTAAAATGTGTGCCCATTATATGGTTTTGTATCGCTCAGTGGCAGCAGTGTGTGCTCACAGTTGCCACTCAGGAATAAAACACTAAAGTGGCGGCAACAACGGGTTCACCAGCCGCCACACCATTTACAGCGATGGCAGCAATTTTGTACTCGTAGCTGCCATCAAAGGGGCGAAATACCGAAATTATGGCAGCAGCACGCTCGCCAGCCGCCACATTTTTATAATGGTCGCGGCGGCAGATTGGAACAATAATTATGTATGACATGTACCGCGAAAATATCCTCGACCACGCCAAGAATCCCCGCTATCGTGGTATCCTGCAACCCTGCGACATAGACTTTGAAGGTTCAAATCCCTTATGCGGCGATCATCTGCATTTGACCATGCGCGTAGATGAGCACAACCACATCACCGAGATTGGCTGGGAGGGCGATGGCTGCGCGATCAGCCAGGCATCAGCATCGATGCTCGGTGAGCGTATCATCGGCAAGACCTTAGAGGAAGTGCGTCAGATCACTAAGGAAGACATCTTTGAGATGTTGGGCATTCCATTGTCAGCAAATCGTGTAAAATGTGCGTTGTTATCGCTCAAAGTGCTAAAAGTCGGCGCATATGGACTAGCCGATTGGCAAAAAACGGAAGACGAGGACGAAGACTAGCATGGCAGATTTTGTCACCATTACCAGCGCTGACCAGTTGAAACCCGGCGAACGTATCATCGTCGAAATTGGCAACCGATGGATTGCCGTTTTCAATGTGGATGGTCAATACTACGCCGTCGAAGATCGCTGTACACATGATGATGGTCCCTTAGCTGAAGGTGAGCTTTACGGCTGTGAAATCGAATGCCCTCGACACGGCGCACGCTTCGATATTCGCACGGGAAAAGTCACTGCTCCTCCCGCCCTCATTGACGTGCCGACTTATGAAGTCCGTGTCGTTGATGGTGAAGTACAAATTGCGCGGCAATCCACACTAAAACCATTATGACCGCAGAAAACACACTCAACGAGATCTACAGCAAAGGACGCACGCTGATTTTCGGTCATCGCGGCGCAAAAGCGTATGCGCCGATGAATACTATTCCCGCATTTGAACTCGCTGCGCAGCAAAGCGCTGATGGTGTCGAACTCGATGTATGGCTGTCAAAAGATGGCTATCCTGTCATCATCCACGACGACACTGTAGATGGCACAACAGACGGTCACGGTAATGTCCAAGAGATGACGTTAGAGCAAATCAAAGCGCTTGATGCAGGCAGCTACTTTGACGCGACGTTTGCAGGAAAGCGCGTGCCGACCCTCGATGAAGTGTTTGAGGCAGTAGGCAAACGGCTAATCATCAACGTTGAGATCAAATCCAACGAAACGCGACGGGTGGGGATTGAACAGGTTGTCGCCGATTGTATCGCTCGACACCAGATGCAGCGGCGCGTGATTGTCTCATCGTTTGACCCGCGTGTTCTCAAAACCTTCCGCGAGATTATGCCTGAGGTACCGATTGGCTATCTCTTTGCACCGAATTACACTTTCTTTCCCGAAGTCATGGAAACACTGCCGCATGAAGCACGCCATCCCTATCACGAACTGTTGACTCCTGATTATGTAAATAATTTGCGCGGCTATCGTATCAATACGTGGACAGTCAACGAACCAGAGCGTGTCAAAGAGTTGATTGAACTCGGTATAGATGCCATCATCACCGACAAGCCCGATATGGCAGTTGAAGTTCTCCATGCAAGCCATCGCTAAACTGTGGTGGCGGTTAATCCAATTTGGCTTCCGCCTGCTCTACAACGAACTCGCGTGGACCTATGATTTCGTTAGCAAAGTGGTTTCGCTCGGCCAGTGGCGTAGCTGGCAGCAGACGGCGCTCAAACACCTGAACCTTGCATCAGGTGAGCGTGTACTTGAACTCGCGCATGGCACAGGTGATCTTGAACTTGACCTATATGCTGCTGGTTATCGGGTGATTGGCGATGATCTCTCGCCTCACATGGGGCGTATCGCTCAGCGCAAGCTGAAAAGACACGGCATCAACGCCCAACTAGTGCGCGGCGCCGCACAGCGGTTGCCGTTTCCTAATGGTGCGTTCGCTGCCATCGTGAGCACATTTCCAACCAACTTCATCTTTGCCCCAGAAACACTCCGAGAAGCGTATCGTGTACTCCAGCCAGGAGGTCGTCTAGTGATTGTTCCGGGTGGATCATTGACAGGCAGCGGAATCCTGGTGCACTTGATTGAGTGGCTGTATCACATTACAGGACAGCGTGAAGACGGAACTTATCAACGTATCATCGACTTTTTCAATCAGCATGGCTTTGAGTTGCAAGTTGTCGAGGAAAAACTGCCACGCAGCCGCGCATGGGTCTTTGTCGCCACGCGAAAAACCCTCTAGATTTTGAAAAAAGCGCGTGCTATAATCACAAACAGTTATGGTGACTGTAGCTCAGTTGGCAGAGCGCCTGGTTGTGGCCTAGGAGGTCGTGGGTTCAAGCCCCATTAGTCACCCATCTATAAACGTCCAGTCAGGGCGTTTTTGATTCAACCAGGACGACGCAGGCGGACATGTTTGCGGCGCAACATCAGGCGCAGCCCGGCACGGGGCGATTTTGGCGAAGCAACAGCAACTGTCTGAAGCGCCGCCCGCACCGGTTCATCAACCGACACCACCGGCATCTCCTGAGTTTCGCTGGGCTTGGGCAATCCAAATACATCAAAAACGCTGACCGCTGCCGTATCCCGTTTAGCCC
>CALMZT010000393.1 GCA_937870805.1 uncultured Chloroflexota bacterium | reverse complement strand
GCGCTGCGAGTTTTCAACCTCTTGAGAGGTTTACAAACCCTCTGCTAGCTCTGGGTTTTGAACCCAGAGCGATAAACGGTGTAAAGTGAGTAATTCATGAAATCTTTATAAACTTCATTAAACTCTTACGTTTGACTTCTTCAATTGACACTACAATATAAGGAAGACGCTTAGTGATGATGTTGCAGAATTGAAAACATTTGCGTTCAGCGGCGATCAATTAGGACATTATCTCATCCAGGAAATGCTGGATCGAGGTGGAATGGCGCTGGTTTATAAAGCGCTTGATCTGCGCACGGACAGCGTCGTCGCCCTGAAGCTGATGTATCCGTACCTGTTGAGTGACGATGGTGCGGTGCAGCGCTTCCAGCGTGAAGCCAAAATCATTAAGAGCTTCGATCATCCGCATATAGTGGCGCTGTGTGACTTTGGTGAGATTGACGGACACTTTTATCTCGCCATGCGTTATATGGCAGGCGGCAGCTTAAACAAATACTATAAGTCAGCGAACGCTTTTGATCTGGACAGCTCCCTGAAGATTCTCAGGCAAATTGCCAGCGCGCTCGATTATGCCCATGAGCGTAATGTCATCCATCGTGACATGAAGCTGGAAAATATTCTGCTCGACGAAAATGGCGACAGCGCGCTCAGCGATTTTGGCATTGCGCGCATCGAAGGTGGTACGCAATATACGCATACCGGGCAAGTGACGGGCACGCCGCAGTACATGTCGCCGGAGCAAGCGATAGGTAGTCGTAATATCGATTACCGCGCTGATTTGTATGCGTTCGCGGTGCTGGCGTATCGCATGGCAACGGGCGTATTTCCCTTTTACGCCAATGATTCTTTAGCGATTCTCAATCTTCACGTCAATTCAATAGCGCCAGCGGCGAGTGGCGTTAACCCGATTTTGCCGCGTGAAGTAGATTATGTATTCTGGCAGGGCTTAGCAAAAACACCCGACGAGCGCTATCAAACCGCAACACACTTCGTTGAGGATTTTGAGCGAGCATTTAGTGCGCCGATTAGAACGCCTGTTGACCTGACGCTGCCGGAACCTGTACGCGAAACAATCCATCCGGTACGCACGATAGCGATGGATCTTGATGCGCAAGCGGAGAAGCGCAACAAGCGGCGGGGCATCCTGTGGCTGGTTGTGGCGCTGTTCCTGGCATGTATGCTTTCGACGGCGGGAATTCTCTATCGCCAGTGGTTTATGATGCCGGAAGGATTGCAAGCACAAGCGGGGGTCGTCCCTCTTGTGTTAGAGGACAACGCGACTGAAGAGAGCACGATGCAGCAGGTCGTTGCTACATCGACCTCAACGCCAACGTTAACGTTCACGCGCACGCCAACACCAACATCCACGCCAACATCCACACCAACATCCACGCCAACGTCCACGCGCACGCCAACGCCAACGCCCACCACGACCTTCACAGCGAGTCGCACACCAGTACGACTGCCGACGCGCACGCCTTGTCCCAGGTGTCTGCGCACGTTGGATACACCGATCCCTGCGCCCACCTCTGCCGATCAGACAGCGGTGCCGCCCACTGCTGTGCCCGCAAGGGTTGTCCCGCCCACGTCTGTGCCGCTGCCACCAGCATCGCCTGATCCCGGTGGTAGTACGACGGCAGGCAGCACAACCGGTGGCGGGACGACGACGGGTGGTAGTACGACGGCAGGCAGTGCAACGGGTGGCGGGACGACGACGGGCGGTGGGAATGGTAACGGCAATGGTAACGGTAATGGCAACGGCAATGGTAACGGTAACGGCAATGGTAATGGCAATGGGAATGGCAATGGCAACGGCAATGGCAACGGTGGGGGATAATGGTTGCTGTGTGCCCCGCTAGATAATCCTCTCAAAATTGTGCGCTTGAGATTGCCTGAAGCGCGCTTTTCTCACTTACAACTAATCAGCACTTACGCAGTTGGGTTAA
>CALMZT010000392.1 GCA_937870805.1 uncultured Chloroflexota bacterium | reverse complement strand
GCCCTGTACGCTTGTCCCTACAAATATGTTGTGAACCCTCATAGCCTTTTCATTAAATTTCATGCAATCGCCCTAGCAAAAAGCGCGCACTTTGACAAAAATATCTATGTGGCGACACAAACTGGCGCGTTTGCGAAAGACTTTGGCTTAAGAGATCAAATTCAACGGGCTGCTGTTTCCATTATGTCCAACGTCGCTGAAGGGTTTGAGCGCAACAGCCCTGCTGACTTCGCTCGTTTTTTGTCGATAGCCAAAGCGTCGTGTGCCGAACTGCGCAGCCAACTCTATGTCGCTTTCGACGTAAACTATCTCACAGAGACCGAATTTACAGCGCTGACTCAACAGGCGGTTGAAGTATCTCGTGTCATTGGCGGCTTGAAGGTCGCCGTTGAACGTCGTCAATAAAGGCGGACACCATGCTTTTCACTCATTGCTCATTGCTCATTGCTCGTTGCTGTTTATGATCGTCACACTCACCGCCAACACCACGATTGACCAAACGCTGTTCGTGCCGTCACTTATTATGGGACGCACGATTCGCGCCACCAAAACGGTGCAGAGCATGGGCGGCAAGCCCACCGACGCCTCATGGATTCTCGGCGAGATGGGCATTCCAAGCCTTGCGTTGGGCTTTGCGGCGGGCGCAATGAAACACAAAGTCATCAGCCTGTTAGAAGCGCGCGGCGTACAAACTGATTTCGTGGAATGCGAAGGCGAAACACGCCTGAATACCGTGATTATCGCCGACGATGGCACTACGGTGACGATCACCACTAATACGCTCAACGTTTTGCCGCAGCACCTCGAACAGTTACGCGAAAAGTTCCGCGCAGTTTTGCCACAAACGACTGTGGTCGTACTCGGTGGTACGCTGCCAACGGGCATTCAGCCAGAGTTTTACCTGGAGTTCATCGGCATGGCGCGCGAACAGAATATCCCTGTTGTGTTTGATGCTGACCAGCCAAATTTGGGCGTGGGTTTGCAGGCGCATCCGACCTACATCAAGCCCAACCATCACGAACTGGAACATCTTACTGGAAAGCCTGTGAATGACATAGCAGCGGCTTATGCAGCCGGGCGCGAAATAGTGGAGCGCTACGGCACATGCCCTGTCATTACGATGGGCAAGGATGGCGCGCTGGCGGTTTTGCCCAACAAAGCCTACTTCATACCGCCGTTAAACATCGAAGTGGTGAGCGCATCGGGGGCAGGTGACGGCATGTTAGCGGGCATTACGGCATCGTTGTTTCGCGGGCAGCCGATTGAGGAAGGTTTAAGGCTGGGCGCGGCATGTGCGAGTGCGGTGTGCCTGATGCCGGGCACAGCGGACTGTCGGCGGGAAGATGTCGAACGACTGCTGGCTGAAGTGAAATTGATTCCGTATCCTTAAACTTTGCGGCAAATAAGGACTATGCTTGTAAAGAGAGCTAACGTTCTGTTCAATAAGGAAAAACCCATGTTGAAGCGATTGATCGTCTTTCTACTGGTATTCTCCTTTGCTGCCATCGCCATCGCTCAAACCGACACCCCGCGCAAACCTGTCATCATCGACACCGATATGGCAGCCGACGATTGGATGGCGATTCTCTATCTGTTGCAGCGTTCCGATGTCGATGTGCGCGCCATCACCGTCACAGGGACAGGCGAAGCCCACTGCGACCCCGGCGTACAAAATACAATGAACCTACTGGCACTCGCTGGCACTCCTGACATTCCTGTCGCGTGTGGGCGCGAAACGCCGCTGCAAGGCAACCACGTTTTTCCTGCTGAATGGCGGGAAAATGTAGATGCAATGGCGGGCATCGAGCTGCCGACAAACACCAATGCTCCGGGCACAATCAGCGCCATCGAACTGCTCAGCGAACAAATCAATGCTTCAAGCGAAAATATCACGCTGCTCACGCTGGGTCCGCTGACCAATATTGCGGAAGCGCTGCAAGCCGAGCCTGCGCTGATCGACAAAATCGACAGAATTTACATCATGGGCGGCGCGGTAAGCGTGCCGGGTAACCTATACACCGACAACGCCACAGCAGAATGGAATATCTACGTCGATCCGCTGGCAGCAAGCATCGTCTTTGAATCAGGCTTACCCATTACACTGGTGGCGCTGGACGTCACGAATCAAGCGCCGATCACCATCGACTTTTACAGCAGGCTGGCGCGAGACCGCACGACGCCCGAAGCCGAATTCGTTTACCAGGCGCTCACGGCGAATCTCGAAGGCATCAGCGGGGGCTGGCTTTACTTCTGGGACCCACTGGCGGCGGTGGCGCTGACTGAACCTGGCATCGTCAGCATTCAGGGACGACCTCTGCGCGTGGTAACTGATGAGGGCGTCGAAAGTGGGCGCACGATGCCTGATGGCGATGGCGTGCCTATAGATGTGGCGGTAGGTGTGGATACCGCTGCTTTTGAGCGCATTTTTCTGAACGTGTTAAACGGGCGCGACCCACAAGCACCACTGCCTGCACAAGTCACTGTCGCTGAAGGTGGCGAAGCGAATGCGGCGGTTGTGCAGCGTTATTTTGAAGAAGTATGGGGCACGCAAAATTTTGCGGTGTTGGATGAACTGCTTGATCCCAATTACCTCAGCCACAACAACAGTGACCCATTCGTCGGCAATCGCGACTCGTTGATGAGTACGATTGCTGTCCTGCATACGATGATGCCCGATTTACAGCTTACGGTACAGGAAATGATCGTCGTGGGCGATACAGCGGCGGCGCGTATCACGCTGCGTGGCACACATACTGGCGACTTTTTGAGCCTGCCGCCAACGAACAATCCGATTGTGATTACCATCAATTCGATTTTGCATCTGGCAGACGGCAGAATCGTTGAGGAATGGCAAGCGGTAGACTTTTTTGGCTTGTTGATAGGCACTGGGGCAATTCCGCCGGACGTGTTAGAGGCGCTGTTCGCAGGCGAAGAGTAGACGGGGATGTGGTTCTCTTGATAGGGCGCAGCACATCGCCGCGCCCCTAAGAAACGATTAAACGATAGTCGTTACGGCTCTAATACTTCATCAATGACATAAATGACGCCGTTGAGCGCCGGAATCCAGCGTGTAACACTGACATCGTTAACCACCAGCCACCCGCTGCGATCAAGGTCGAAGGCTAATTCCTCACCGTCGAGACTTGTCTCGGCGCTGCCCTCATCCGCCAGCTCAGCCATCGTGCCGTAGCGCAGCAGCACGTGATAGCTCAGCAGATCTACCAGCGTTTCAGTATCGTCCAGCAGTTCGCCTTCGCTTAAATCGTTGTCCTCAAGAAAATTGTCAAAAGCGTCGTCAGTCGGCGCGAACAGGGTGTAGTTGCCTTCGGTGTTGAGTTCGTCGTCAAACTCAATCGCTTCGACGGCTTCCGCCAGCAGCCCAAAGTCGCGGTCAAATTGCAGGACTTCGTTGATCGTGCGGTAGCCGCTGATAAACATCTGAACTTCGGGGCGGCGGCGCGTGCCCGTCACCACAAAGGTATAACGGAAACCTTCACCCGCCGGAAATTCAAGGTCTTCAGTAAAGTCTTCGAGCAGCACTTCGTCTTCGTCGCCCGGGTCAGTGATGTTCAGGTTAAAGGTGCCGTTGACGAAAATCCAACCGACATAGGCGATCTCGCGCATTTCAAACCACACAGCGTCGCGGTCATCGGCGTTCACCACGTCGAAGCCTTCTTCGTCCATTGCGTTCAGGATGATTAACTGTGAATAGCCCTCCCAGTCGCTGTCATCGCCGAAGTAGTCGGATTCCTCGATGAGCGATGAGGTGAATGTGCCGTCATCAATCGAACCGACAACAAAGATGCTGTAGCTTTTGCCTTCTTCTACTTCAAAGCTGAAATCGGCGCTGCCTTCGTCGTAGTCGCTGTTGCCGACTTCAAATTCAAGATCAATCGAACCTTCTTCAAAAGGGGAGTAGAGAAAGATTTGCCCGAACTCCATGTTCTCAATCCAGTCGTCGCCATTGACGAGGATGTTGACTTCTTCAGAGTCGATGGAAGCGTGACCAAAACGCACCCAACCGACCCCGCCGCCCTGCGCCTGTACACTGCCCACTGCCAGTAGGAGCACAAAAAGAAGCGTGACAATAAAAATAGTTCGTCTCATGGGATCTCCATTTATAATTGTCGCTAGACGATAACTTTATTAAAACGCAAAATGGGATAATTTCACACTAAAGAAAACCATGTCACGAGAAGATCGCTATCAGGAGATTCTACGACGGGCTGAAGCGCGCAAGCAGGCGCAGGAGAAAGCCGCTGCACAGATCACGCTGTCGGCGGTGCTGGACAGCCTGAACGCGCTGGATACGCTGGACGATGTGCGCCTGACAGACCGTAAAGGCTGGCTGTGCTGGGGACCGCGCGCGTTTAAGGGGCGTGATTGGGTGGCGGCGCTGCTGTGGTGCAAGCCCGCGACGTATCACGGCTACCGTCTGTTAACCGCGTTCGGCATCTGGGCTATCGCACAAGAAAATGCTGTTGAGGTTGTGTTGGGGACAAAACAGCTACCCTACACTGCGCCATTCTATGAAGCCGAAGCGTATCATAAGCTGATGCGTGAGGGCTTCGATACCTACTACAGCGACGATGGCAGCCCACCGCCTGAGGGCGACAGGCTGTACAGCGCGCGTTACGACGCCGATAAGCGTTTGGAGATGCGTGATGCACTCAAGGCAGAAATCAGGCGTTGGGCAAATCAAGGCAGTTAGCTTGATGCCAGGTTAGGGCTTCGGCTCTTTGTCGTGGATGCGATGCCCGATGAGCGCATCAAGTCCTGAAGCGGTGAGGTCGCTGAGGTCAGAGACAGGGGTGCTTGGCGGCAAAGCAGCAGCAGCGTCGCGGGCTTTTTCCCAGAGGCGGTGCGCGCGTTTCAGTTCGCCAACCTGCGCGTGCATGTTCCCCATCATCAGCAGTGCCAGCGGGTGCAGCGGACGGCAGTAAAGCGCGGCGTCGAGGGCTTTGCGCGCTTCATCTTTTTTGTTTTCTTCCAGCAGCAGCATTCCCCGCAGATAATGGGCGTCGGCGGCAAGCGGATCAATGCGCAGCGCCTGGTCAAGATGCGCGTGGGCTTCGGGCAAGGCGCGGCGGCTGGCGAAAATCGACGCTAACAGCGTGTGTGCGGGCGCGTGCTGCGGCTGCTGTGTGAGCAGTTCTGCCAGCAGGCGTTCGGCTTTGGGATATTCATCTTTCTGGAAGGCGCGCACGGCGTCTGGATAGTTCGCGGCGCTGGGCAGCGGCGTCGAGGCGTGGGCAGGCGCGGGCGGGATGTCGATGGCGGGCTGCGTGTGCCGATGTGATAGGGACTTGATCGTCGCTTCAGGCTTCTGATAGACGACAGTGCCGGGAAACACATGCGTTTGCCAGCGTTCGCGGCGGAAGTGAATCGCTTCGGCTTGCCCCAGCAGCAGCCAGCCGCCGGGCGCAAGAGCATTGAAGTACATATCCTCAAGCTGGCGGATGTGCTCATCTTCCAGATAAATCAGCACATTGCGGCAGAAAATGACATCCAGCGGCGTAGTCGGCGCGCCCGCGAACAGGTTGGCGTGGCGAAAGTTCACCATCGACTTGATGTGCGATTTGATCTGCCAGCCTGCTTCGGTCTCGACAAAGTGACGTGTGCGCAGCCCATCTTCGGTGTGGCGGAATGACCATTTGCGGTAAATGCCAACATCGGCGGCTTGCAGAGCGTGAGCGTTGAGGTCTGTGCCGAACAGCTTGATCTGCCAGCGCGGCAAATCAGGGAACGATTCGTACAGCATCATGGCTATCGAATACGGTTCCTCGCCTGTGGCACAGCCTGCGCTCCAGATGGAAAGATGTGGTTTATCCGAGAAGCGGCGCTGTAAAGCAAATGTGGGCAGGACGTGTTCGCGCAGCAGACGGAAATGTGACTGATCGCGGAAAAAATAAGTCTCGCCAATGGTGAGTGTGTAGACGAGCTTTTGCCAGACAGGCGACGTTTCTTTGCTGTCGCGCAGTTGGCGCAGATACCCCTCCAACCCGCTGCCGTTGGCTAAACCGCGTAGCAGCGGCTCAAGCTCTTTGCGGAATTGGGTGTTGACGGCTAAGCCTGTACGCTGCTGAACAAGCGTGCCGATTTGTGCCACTAACGGATGATAGGGGTGCGTCATGTAATAAATTAGGACAATAATACTGCTGATTATTCTCTATCATAACTCAAAACGTGTTATTGTAGAGGGTAGACTTGTTATATTTCAGGAGTTTTTCGGATTGCAAAGCACAACCACCCGCACGACGTCTCGTTTGAAGAATTCGCGCCACATCCAAACGCTGCGTGGGCTGTGGGTCATCATCGTCGTGCTGCATATCCTCCTGTTTGTCGCCAGTTTGCCAGCCGAGTATCTGGTGTTCCGCGATGCGCCAAGGTGGGGCGTTGGCTTTCAAGCCGCGTTCGACCAAATCGGCATGTCCAGAGATTTTTTTGCAGCTTATATCACTGCGCTGGACATTTTTGAAGTCATGTTCTCGCTGGGGCTGTCGATCATCATTTTTCGCCAGCGCAGCGACGATTGGGTGGCGTGGATGGTGTCGGTCATGATCGTCGTGTATGCGGTGAGCTTGACGCTGGCATTTTATTTAAGTGCGCCGCTCATTGCCGACTTCGTGCGCTCCATCATCCCGGCGCTGGTCATCGGTACAATGGCTGTATACCCTGATGGACGATTTTTTCCGTCGTGGACGCGCTGGCTGGTCAGCGCGATTGCTTTCATCGGCATGATCGAATTTGCTTTGATTGTCACGGGGGTGACGGGAGGCTACCAGTTCGGCTACCTGGGTTATCCTCTGGGGATTTTGGCGCTGCTGCAACGCTACCGTGATGCCAAACTCACGACCATTGAACGGCAGCAGGTGAAATGGGTATTGTGGGGCGTGATCGCGGCGTTTTTTGCCGCTGCCACCTATTTTTTGATCCCAATGCTGTTTCCACAACTCGCCAGCATCGACTCGGATACGCCTGTCTATACCGTGCCGAGCCTCATCAGCTTTTTAGTCACAAACACGCTGCGGCTGTCGTCGTCCGTGATTTTTGTGGCGAGTCTGGGCTTGTCGATTGTCCAGTACCGCCTGTGGGACATCGACCTGACCATTAACCGTTCGCTCGTGTATGGCACACTGACATTGGGCTTGGGCGGGCTGTTCGTGCTGCTGTTTCTGGTGTCACAAGCGTTGTTGACGGCAGTGCTGGGCAGTACACAGTCAGGCGTGGCAGTTGCGTTGAGCGCGGCGGTGACGGCGCTGTTGTTCAACCCCGCGCGCAAACGAGTCCAGCGTTTCGTTGACCGCCGCATTTATGGCTTCAAATTCGATTTGAATGAACTGCACGCCGCGCAGCAAAAACCCGAAGTGAAAAATCCCGGCATGTTGACGGGACGTACATTTGGCGACTACGAGGTGTTGGGCGTGCTGGGACGCGGCGGCATGGGCGAGGTGTATCAGGGCTTTGGCAAGGGGCAGCAGATCGCTCTCAAGGTGCTGCCCGCTGATTTAGCCGAACAGACCGAATTTTTGAAGCGCTTTGAACGTGAAGCAGAAGTCATGAAGCGGCTCGATCATCCTCACATCGTCAAGCTGATCGATGCGGGGAACAGTGAGGGTATTCATTATCTGGCGCTCGAATACGTGGACGGCATGAGCTTAAGTGATTACATGAAGCAGCAGGGCGCGCTGTCGGCAGAGACGACCTGTGCGTTCATTGTGGATATTGCGCAGGCGTTGGATTATGCCCACGAGCAGGGATTAGTCCATCGCGACATTAAACCGTCGAATGTGATGCTCAGAACTTCGCGTGAAGACGTTGAAGAGACCGAAGCGGTGTTAATGGACTTCGGCATTGCCAGGCTGATGGACAGCAAAACCCGTTACACAGGCTCAGGCGCGATTGGCACAATTGATTACATGGCACCGGAACAAATCCTGGCGGCGCGCGAAGTGGATCGGCGCGCCGATGTCTATGCGCTGGGTGTGATGGCATATGAAATGCTGACGGGCAGGCATCCATTTGAAGGGGGCGCGGCGCAGATCATGTTTGCGCATTTGCAGCAGCCGCCGCCTCATCCCCGCACCTTCAAGCCCGATCTGACGGAAAGCGCTGCACAAGCGCTGCTGCGGGCGCTGGCGAAAAATCCTGATGAGCGCTTTGCGACGGCGGGTGAGTTTGCGCAGGCGTTGTAACGTTCGTATTCCTCATGATATACTCGTGCCACCTTTCACAAAGTAGATTTTCACGGAGAAGCCAACGGTGATCCGCAACTTGGTTTATTTAAGTCTGTTCATTTCCGCTTTGCTGATTTCCGCGTGCGGTGTCGTAGTCACGCCCATTTGGGAAGCCCAACCGACGGAAGTGGCGGTGCTGCCCACACAGGAATTGATTACACGCGGCGGTACAACCGATGAAGCGCCTGCCGCTGTACCACCTGTAAGCGCAGCGACAGCGACTATTGAACTGCCAACAGCGATCTCTGTACCCCCGACAGCGACGCTTGTGCCAACGGAAATCCCCATTGTGAGCGAAGCGACAGCGACCACTGAGCCTGCGGCGGCTGCCCCTGTCGCGGAAGATGACCCCGTCGCCGTGCTCGCCTCATTGTACGACCCGGCAGAAGGCGAAGCGTTGTTCACGCGCACGGAGCCGTCAAATAGTTATTCCTGCGCAAGTTGTCATCGTGTTGACAGCGTTGAGACGCAAATCGGTCCAGGGCTGCTCAATATTAGCACACGCGGCGCGACGCGCGTTGAAGGCATGGGCGCAGCCAGCTATATTCACCAGTCAATTGTTGACCCCGGCGCTTACGTCGTGCCCGGCTTCCCTGATTTCCTGATGCCGCGCAACTGGGCACAGGTCTATACGGAAGATCAGATTTACTCGATTGTGGCGTACTTGCTGACGTTGAATGGGTAACGGTCAGCGATCAGCGGTCAGCCAAATACATACCGATCAACCGCTATGTAGGGGCGCACCATGTAAGCGAAGCGGCGTGCGCCCTCAAAATCGGGCAGACACGTTGGTCTGCCCCTACGAATAGATTTGCACGCGATAAACAACAATAATCTCAAAACCCCTCTCTTGTCACACAGGATTTGTGCTGAGAGGGGTTTTTGATTCCGTACAAATTAATGGTCACGGCGGCGCTGAAGGACATGTTCGACGATGCGGCGAAGCTCCTGCGGGCGTTGGCGCTCAAGCAGGGTAACGGCGTTGATGGTCGCCCGCAGCGCGGCGTCCCACGTGTTTTGCTGCAACATGCGCGCCAGCTTTTGATTGCCCGTGCTGGTATACAGGTGATAAATGCTGATGACGGCGGTGAGTCCGACGCTGATCTCGTTCACGTTGAGTTCGGCGTCAGCTTCTCTAAGCAGCCCTTGTTTGCGCGCGTAGCGGTTCAGCACCCACAACAGCCCCGCACGCAGCCCGCGCTGTGCTTCGGGGTTGGCGGTGGCACGCAGCGTGTTCACGAAAATGCGCTGCGTCCCCGCGCCAGAGAGAATGTACTGAAAGGCGATTTCGACGCGCACCGTGTACGACCAGCTGTCGATCATCAGCGTTTCGATTTCCTCAATGCCATAGATCGGGTCGTGCAGCAGGACTTGACCGCGATTGAGAAAGCGCGTGAGTTCACGCAAGCCGTTGAGATAATGGAAGTGATCGCGCAAGCCGATACGTTCATCTTTGAGCGTGACTTCCAAATCAGGCACGAGGAAGGCGATCATGCGCAGGCGCAGCGCGAGGGCGGCGTAATCGAGTTCATGCTGCTCGAAAATCTCAAAGTCGGGCTTAAAACGCAGCGTGAGTCCCGTGCTTTCGTTGGGCAGCAATGAACGCACGCGCATGACGGGCGTTTGCTTTTCGCCGTAGCAGTATTCCTGCCGCCAGAGAAAACCATCACGGCGCACTTCGGCGGTGAAGACTTGCGACAGCGCGTTAATGACGGGCAGCCCCAGCCCATAGAGGGGATGCGCTTCCATGCCCTGATGACGATCTGTGCTGCGGCGTGTGAGCTTGAGTTCGAGGAATGAGATGCCGAGTGCGGCGATGAGGCGGGTGTCGATGCCGGAACTGTTGTCGCTGACGATGATCTGATAATCGTAGTTGAGCGTGATGTCCAGCCGCGTGCAGCGTTTAACCAGCGCTTCTTTGAGCGAGTAGACCAGCGCTTCGTAAATCAGTTCGTGCAAGCCTTCCGAGCCGCGCGTGCCAACATAAACTTCAGGGCGCTGGCGGATTTGCGCGATGAGGTCGTCGGGCGGCGGCTGAGCTAACACAGGCGGTCTTTCTGCGGGCGTATGATGCGGGCTGCGGTTCGCTGTTTGTTCTTGAAGATTACATCATCTTTCAATCATACCGCCATTTCACATTTTTGGTTACGTAAAATAGCGCTTTGAGGCAGAAAAACGGTGAGAAATCGGTAGGAAAACGCTAACGGGGCAGGTGAACGTGATAGCTGCCATTTTGAAGTTCCGAGTGGTCACAAGTGAATGTGGCTGCTGCCATCAGTGCGGCAATTTCGGTATATGTTCGAAATAGAGCGCAATCCGACTGGCTCATGCCTCTTCGGATTCGAGGGCATAGGCAACGGCTTGCTCCAGCGACAGTGCGCGCCCTTCGTTCCAACATCTTTGGAAGGTCGCGGCATTAAGCCGACCTCGAACACCAGCCAGGACACGCTCATGTTCGGGCTGATCGCTGGGAGATAATCCAACGCCCGTCGGTTTGAATAAAGCGTCCGAGGCTCCGAACAGCCGCGCAGCCCGTTCCAGTTCACCGCTTGCGGCAATCGCGCCTGCCAGCAGAAGGACAGCGGTAACAATGAGACGTTTATCATGACCCAGTTGTTTTGACTTCATGAGACCCTTTCTAAAAAGTTGTTTTGCCTCGTTTATAGCATCTCGGTGCATAGCAAGAAAACCTAAATTGCAAAGTATCATCGCTTCGCGCCGTATCTCACCAGTCTCACTTGCCAGCAGCAGGCATTCTTCATAGGCAGCCTGCGCACCCTCATCATCGCCCTGTGCGCGCCGTAGTTCTCCAATCAGATTTAGCGCTTGCACCATTCCCGATTTGTGCCCCAACGCTCGAAATATCGTCAGCCCTTCTTCTGTGGCTGATAATCCTTCGTTGTACTCGGTGGTATTCCTGATACACGCAGCACCTGAGAAGATGAGCGCCCATGCGAGGTTAAATTTGTCTTCTAACCGACGGGCAAGCTCAATTGCTTCCTCAAACAACTGCTTTTGCAGCACTCGTTGAGACGAAATGTACAGTACAACGCCCGCCGCAATCAATACTCTAACCTGCAAGGGAGACGGAACAGAGCCAGATTCCGACAGTGCCTGCTGAGTCCACTTCTGACCTTCGGTAAAACGACCAGACATCGCCCAAAAGTCGCGGAGAGAGGCGACCAACCGCAGCCCCAATTCGACATCACCCCCCTCTAAAGACCATTCCAGGGCAACACGCAGATTGTCTTCTTCAGCTCCCAAACGTTCCATCCAATAAGCGAACCCACCCTGACGGAGTTGTGGCTCGGCACGTTCAGCCAACTGCACGAAATATTCAGCGTGCCGCCGGTGCATCGTCTGGACTTCACCACTCGTCTTTAAGCGCTCCCATGCGTACTCGTGAATCGTTTCCAGCATGACAAAGCGAGGCTCACCTTCCAGTGCCTCTTTTTGCTGTATCAGGCTTTTATCCACGAGAGACGCTAATCCATCGAAGACATCCATTGGCAGCGCTTTTTCACAAACGGCTTCGATGGCATCCAGTGAACATCCATCCCGAAAGACCCCCAGCCGCGCAAACAGCAATTTCTCGCCCTTGGTTAGCAGGTTAAAGCTCCATTCAATCGTGTTACGCAGGGTTTGTTGGCGCGCGGGCATATCCTGTGGTCCGCCCGTGAGGATGTCGAGTCTGCTCATTAACCGCGCCAGCAGAGTTTGCGGCGTTAACAATTTAATGCGTGCTGCTGCTAGCTCAATCGCTAAGGGCAGCCCTTCCAGACGGATACATATCCTGGCGACATCGGCAGCGTTTTCCGCAGTCAGCTCAAAATCTGAGCGCACTGCCCGCGCCTGCTGCATAAATAGTGCAGTCGATGCACAGTCGATCAGCGCAAGTGGATTGAAATGCTCAGGGTCGGGCAGTTCCAGAGGGGGCACAGCATATTCTTGTTCGCCATAAAGATGGAGTGGTTCACGACTCGTTGCTAGCACCTTTAAATTCGGCGCAGCAGAAAGCAGTTCCGATACTTGTGTCGCTGCCGGGAGCAAATGCTCAAAGTTGTCCAGGATGAGCATCATCTGGCTTGTGCGGAACATCTTCTTTAAGGTTTCGATGAGGGAGCGACCATGAGTTTCATGCACTCCGACAGTGCTGGCGATGGCATTTATGACCAGCCTGGAGTCGCTGATGGGCGCGAGGGAAACAAAATAAATTCCGTCCTGGAAAGCATCCACCAGTTCCCATGCGGTTCGCAGCGCCAGGCGGGTTTTGCCGGTTCCCGGAGGACCCACTAAAGTCAGCAAATGTGCTGTGTCTAGCAGGTGCTTAATCGCTTCCATTTCTTGTTTGCGCCCAATGAATTGTGTGGTTTCAACCGGGAGGTTATGTTGTGGCGTGTGCTGAATGATTCGGAACGAGGGTGCGATTCCATCGTTTCTGGTTAGAAGTTGGAGTTCGCGAGCACGCGCAATCGCCTGAGTGCGGCTTCCGACATCTAAAATACTGTAAATCTGGCGGTTGTACCATTTGACCGTGTTAATAGTCACTACCAGCCGTTCGGCAATCTCACGGTCCGACATCCCCTCGCCTAACAGTTGTAAAATCTCGACTGCGCGCTTACTTAAACCTTCATATGGAGCCTGCCATTTTTGAAACGCCATCCGCTGAATCTCTTCAAGCTAACAATAAACATTTCCATCTGATGTCACCATAGTATCGCAAAAACCTGCTCACAGGAAGCGCTTCCCATCCCTAATTCCATACTTTCTTCTATTCTTTCGAGTGGAGACAAACAGCCGTTACTTGTCTAAGCTGAGACTTAGTATTTGCATATGCAGAGCAATTGTGTGACTTGAGCGATTCCTAATGTTCGAAGAGTCTCCACGAGCATCGTGGATTAAGGAGAACCCAAATGTCGTCAGAAAATATCACTGGAAATCCACCTTCCACAATGGACACCCCCACAACAAACGGCATCGTCGGAAGACTGTTCGCTGCGGTTTATGGCGTGGTGTCCTATTTGATCTTTTTCGTGACTTTTCTCTATGCGATTGGCTTTGTCGGTAATCTCGTCGTTCCCAAGTCCATCGATTCCGGCATCGAGTCCCCAATTCAGGAGGCACTTATCATCAACGTGCTGCTGTTGGGTGTGTTCGCTGTTCAGCACAGCCTTATGGCACGTCCTGAATTCAAGAAATGGTGGACGACCATCGTACCGAAGCAAATTGAGCGAAGTACCTATGTTCTCCTGGCTAGCCTCGCGTTGGCGCTCTTGTTCTGGCAGTGGCGACCCATCACAACTCCTATCTGGTCTGTGGAAAATCCGGTTGGTCGAGCAGTGCTTTACGGACTCTTTGGACTGGGCTGGCTAATCGTTCTTTTGAGCACATTCATGATTAACCACTTCGATCTGTTTGGGCTGCGGCAGGTGTATATGAATCTACGCAATCATGAATACAAGGAGCTTGGCTTCAGGACGCCGATGTTTTACAAATTCCTGCGCCATCCTATTATGCTGGGCTTCCTGATCGCTTTCTGGGCAACCCCTGTGATGACGGCTGGACATCTGTTGTTCTCTGTGGCAACAACCGTATATATCCTCATTGCCATTCAGTTAGAGGAGCGTGATCTCAAGCGGTTTTTCGGTGAACAGTACCTGCAATACAAACGCACAACTTCCATGTTCCTTCCGCGTAAGCCCAGAGAGTAGAATCCCGTGCAGCCTAATGTTCCCGTGATGCAATCGTGATGTTGATATTTTCGATGACGACGATACTGCTGTCGTCGTCATCGACTAGTAGTTGACCAATCAGATAAACAAAGATGAGATATACTCTGAAAAAACGGAGTATACCATGCCCAAGAATACATCATCTAGTTGAGCCAGATAGACCGCGTGGAACTTCAGGACATCGTTGGCAAAGGGAGCCATCAAGCCCGCGTCATGCGTCGGGCACAAATCCTGCTGTGGAGTGATGCCGGGAAGACCGATAGTGAAATCGCATCCCTGTTGCGCATTCGCCCACTGACCGTTGCGCACACCCGCCAGAAATGGGTGGCAGAACGCAGCCTGACAGATCAACCGCGTCCGGGAGGTCAATCGAAGTTAGACGGCAAGCAGGAAGCATTTCTGGTGGCGCTGGCGTGCAGTGATGCACCTGCTGGCTATGAAAGCTGGACGATGCAGTTGCTGGCGGATAAACTGGTGGAACTCAAGGTGATCGATGCACCCATTTCCGATGAAACGGTGCGTGTGCGGCTGAAAAAAAGGGGTCAAGCCCTGGCTCAAGGAACACTGGTGCATTCCGACGGTCAGTAGCCAGTACGTTGCCTGTCTGGAAGCTGTGCTGGAGGTGTATGCCCTGCCCTTAAACACCGCCTATCCCCAGGTGTGCTTTGATGAACGTCCAGTCCAGTTATTAGGCGCGGTCTATGATCCTCTCCCGGCTCAACCGGGGCAGGTCAGGCGCTATGATGACGCATATGAGCGCCACGGCACGGCAAACCTGTTGGTGATGTGCCAACCGTTGGCGGGCTGGCGCGAAGTCAAAGTGACGCAGCAGCGTCAGAAAGTGGATTTTGCCCACTGCATGAAAGACCTGTGGACGTTCATTTCCCTGAAGCGCAACGGATTCACGTGGTACTGGAGAACCTGAATACCCATACGGCGGGCGCATTATATGAAGCCTTCGAGCCAGAAGAAGCACGGCGCATTTTGCGGAAACTGGAGTTTCATTACACGCCCAAACATGGCAGTTGGCTGAATATGGCTGAGATTGAGATTTCCATCCTCAGTCGTCAGGTCTTGAAACAGCGTATTGGGTCGGTTGACCACCCCCTGCAGGTGACACAGGCATGGACACAGCGCCGTAATGCGCAGCAAGCCACCCTTAACTGGCAATTTGATGTGACCAAAGCACGCACAAAACTGACACACCTTTATCCTTGATATTCAATTTGGTCGAATACTAGTATTGCGTAGGGGCAAGACATGTCTTGCCCCTACAACGTTTACCTAGCGGACGGGTTGCTGAAGTCCTGTGAGTTCTGAGCTGATCTGCCACAGACGTTTGACGGCGGCTTCGTCATAGGTGATTGCTGCTGATTGTGACTCTTTTTTGTCAGCGAAATACTTGCCTGTGACCCCTTCGAGTTCTGGCGCGGTTGCCAGATAGACGGGCGTTTCTGCGCCTTTTTCGGGACCCGCGATGAACAGACCCGCAAGCTTTAAAAAGACTTTGAAAACCCCCTGTGTGTCTCGTCCCAAATTAGTTTTGATGAAGCCGGGACTCGCGCAGTTCACGGTGACGCCAGTCCCCTTGAGATGGCGCGCCAATTCATAGGTGAACAACACATTCGCGGTTTTCGACTGTTTGTACGCGAACATGCCGTCATACTTCTGCACGCCTTGTAAGTTATCCAAGTTGATGTCGCCGTGCATATCGGATGTGATGTTGATAACGCGCGCGGGTGCGGTGGCTTTCAGCGTGTCCAACAGCAAATGCGTGAGCAG
>CALMZT010000391.1 GCA_937870805.1 uncultured Chloroflexota bacterium | reverse complement strand
ATGTGGGGTATCCCCGACGAAGACGAAGCGACGCTCGAAGCGCAATTTGAAGCGCATTCGGATGGCTTATGGGGAGTCTACGGCTTCAAACGTGGTTGGGGTGGACAAGTCGTGCGTTCGCTCGGCGCGTGGGATAAAGTCTATAATCCACTGGTGTACGCGGCGTATAAACTGGGGCTGAAGTATCGCGCACAAGCGGAGTAATTGCCCTATCCTGCATTACGGGCGCAGCGAACACCCACGCTGCCGTCCCTGCCCGACGGATCGTCCCAGTCGCGATTCGAGGCGCGCAAGAGGTTATCGTTGTTGAGCCACGAGCCGCCCCGCAGCACGCGAACATCTGTGCTGTTTTCATCTTCCCGACCATCGTCGCTGATGAAACCGCTGCTGTCTGTGGGATAAGGATACTCCGCATACAGTGTGCTTGTCCACTCCCAAACATTGCCGCTCAAGTCATACGCGCCGACCCATGAGCGCCCCGCGTCAATGCTGCTGACATCCGCTGTCGCCTGTGATGCATCCCGACTGTAAACCACATTCTCTGCCACGAATGTATTGCCCCAGGGGTAAATCAGGCTGTCGGGTCCGCGTGCGGCATATTCCCATTCGGCTTCTGTGGGCAGTCGCGCGCCTCGTAACGTGCAGAAGCCGCGTGCCTCGTACCAGGTGATAGTTGCGCGCGGACGATTTTCGCCATCAAAATAATTCTCATTGGCTGCCTGCCCGCCCAAACGCGCGAAATCACCCTGAGTCACTTCATACAGGTCAATCCAAAACGGTTCTGCGAAGCACACGCGCGTAGTGGGTGTTTCGTTAGCGTAAAGCTCACGCCCATTACCGCTGGACAATGTCATCGCATAATCAATCTGCTCTTCTGTGCTGCCCATCGTGAAGCAGCCCGCTGGCACCAGCACCATCGGCACACCGTCAAAATCCTGCTTGACAGGTATCCAATAGGCGTTGCTGGCAACAGGTGTGAACGCAGGGGCAAGGGTGAGACGCACAGCGGTAGCAGAGACATCTAGGGTGGGAATGGGTGTCTCCAAAGTTGCTGTCATTGTCATGGGAGCAGACGTTTGCACAGCTTCTGCCTGAAGCGTTGCCATAACTGCTGTCACGCTAGCTTCAATGGCGTCATCTGTCTCGTTCATCATGGGCATGTAGGCAGCTTGCACATCGAATCTGAAGGTAGATTGAGTTGAACTCGCCACAGTAGACAACCGTAATACGAGACCCACCAATGTAACAATCGTTATGATGATTATTCCAAAGTATCCAGTACGTATCATATTTGCCCCCACATTCTAAAGAAGTGAAACAATCATCGAGTGTAGCTTGTTCCATATGGAACAACAAATTCAGGAAGCGCAATCAGATCGGTCGGTTTGCCCCAACAGCAGCCGGCGGCGATGTCGTCTCCGATTTCAGTGCCAAAGTGGGCGACCAGTATATGAAGCTGAAGCCCAATCGTGATGTAGGTGGCGAATACGCGATGTGGGAAACCGATTGGGTGGAATTGTTCCGCGCCGCCCAACCACGCGGCATCTTTTTCCTGATTGACCACACCGATGTCCACCTGCAAAAAGACGCGCTCAATTTTGTGCTGCAAATGATCGAGGATGAACCATCGGCGTCGAAGCAGTTGAAGGCGTTTTACATCCTGGTGAACAAGTCGGATGTGTGGGGCGAAGATACGACGTTGGATGATGTGATGTTGAATTACAAGAACGAACAGAAACGGCTGAAGTCGCAAGCCGAGCGGATGCGGTATAAGTTTGAGATCGGCGAGGGAAGCCTGTATACCGGGCGCGGCGTGGCCGAATTCATGAAGAAGTTTTTGAATACGATTCGTCCGAAACCTGCATAGGAAAGTTCCAAGTACAACGTTCCGAGTTCCAAGTAAAAGCGAAGTTGGCGAAAATTGTCGCCGATGGGTGCGGCGGGAAGTACGGGAAGCGCCACCGAGTGAAGACTCATGAGCAGCAGTTGGCACGAGAGCAGCCACCATTGTGGCGCAAAAACGGCGGAAACAGGCGCGGTTGGCGCTGCTGCGTGAAATGCGCCACTGCACGGCGACAGTCAGGGAATCAACTGCCGCAACTGTAGCGCAGAGTGCAAAGTGCAGAGTACAAAGTACAGAGTGCAGAGAAAAGACAAAGACGAATCGGGAGATGGGTTGGTGTGCTGCGGCGGCGGTTGAGAATCTGCGTAATATGCTGCAAATTCTGCAATTGCAAACGACCTTTTTGCGCAAAATCGGGAATTGGGCGACTTGACATCCGCACAAAATGGGCGAAAAAGCGCGATTTTGTGCGGCATACAGGCGTAACTGCCGCAACGATAGGGCGTGCGGTGGCGGTTGAGTATCTTTGTTGCACTGTTATGAAATTCTAATAATTGCAATAAGGTTTGCAAAGATCACGCCTCGGACACCCTGGATAAAAAGGCAATACAGAGGCAATCGTATTATTGGATCACAAATAAAAGATGGGGTAAAAAC
>CALMZT010000390.1 GCA_937870805.1 uncultured Chloroflexota bacterium | reverse complement strand
TTGAGGCGTTGGCAAAGGAAAAGATTGTCGAGCGCGTGCATATCCTCACAGCGCCGCGCGTCAAACCCAAAATCGTCAACGTAGCGGAGTTGGCTATCCCACGCGACGAGATTGCCGAAGTCGATTTTGGCACGCGCCTCAGAGAAGAAACGGTTGAGCGTTTGCGCCACATCCTGCGTGTGCTTGCCCGTGAGACGGACGCGGTGGATGTCAGCGCCATCTACGCGCAAACAGGCGCAGCGCTGCCTGATCTGCGCAAGTTAGAGGCGTTGGGCATGGTGTATCTTGGCGAACAGGAGGTCATGCGCGACTCGTTAGCAGACCGTGACTTTGTGCCTGCGACAGCGCCGCTCCTGATTGATGAGCAGCAGGCAGCGTGGGACGCAATTGAGCAATACATTGGGAGGCGGGGAGAGGGGTTATTCCTCCTACACGGCGTCACCGGCAGCGGCAAGACCGAAATCTATCTGCGTGCCATCGAAGCAACTTTGGCGCAAGGGCGGCGGGCGATTTTACTTGTGCCCGAAATCGCGCTCACCGCGCAGACGATGCGGCGTGTGATGGCACGTTTCCCCGGACGCACGGCAATCATGCATGGCAGCCTCAGTCCAGGCGAACGCTACGACACATGGCGGCGGGCGCGTGCGGGGAAAATCGACGTGATTGTGGGCACACGTTCGGCGCTGTTTACGTCTTTGCCCACTATTGGATTGGTCATCCTCGATGAGGAACACGATCACAGTTATAAGCAGTCGCCGCCGTTCAACGCGCCGCATTACCATGCACGCGAAGTAGCCGAACAAATCATGCGCGCGAACGATGGTATATTGATTTTGGGCAGCGCGACGCCAGATGTCGAGACATTTTATCGGGCGCAGAAGGGCGAATTACACTATTTACATTTACCCAGCCGCATCATCGGGCATCGCGCGCGCATTGAAGAACAGGCACAACGCACACACATCACGCCGCTGTATCGTCCCTTCGACAGCAGCGATGCGCTCACCATTGACCTGCCTGCCGTGCGCGTGATTGATATGCGCGCCGAACTGAAGGCGGGCAACATCGGCATGTTCAGTCGTGAACTCCACGCGGCATTGGAACATACATTGGCGCGTCGTGAGCAGGCGATTCTTTTCCTGAATCGACGTGGGCATAACACCTATGTTTTCTGTCGGGACTGTGGCTATATCGCCATCTGTCCACGCTGTGACACGCCGCTGACGTTTCACAGCCCCAACCAGAAATTGCGCTGTCATCACTGCGGACATGAAGAGCCACAGCCGAGCGCGTGTCCTGTGTGTCGCTCAAGTCGTATCAAATATTTTGGCGCGGGGACGCAGCAGGTCGAGATCGAGCTGCGCAAAGCGTTTCCACAGGCACGCCCGCTGCGCTGGGATGCCGATACCGCTGCCGATCACCACGCGCATGAGGAAATTTTGCAGCGTTTCATTGACCGCCAGGCAGATGTACTGATTGGCACGCAGATGATCGCCAAAGGACTCGATTTGCCGCTGGTGACGCTGGTCGGCGTTATCAGCGCTGATATGGGTCTTGCCATGCCCGATTTCCGCGCGGGTGAGCGTACCTTTCAACTGCTGACACAGGTCGCAGGACGCGCGGGGCGTGGTTTGCTCGGCGGGCAGGTCGTGCTGCAAACGTATCAACCGGGTCATTACGCGATTGCCGCCGCCTCAAAACACGATTACGCCGGATTTTATAAGCGTGAAATCGCCTACCGCCGTGAATTGGGTTATCCACCGTTTCGCCGCCTGGTGCGTATCATTTTCCGCTTCCCTAAAGACATCAAAGCACAGGCTGATGCTGAACGTGCCGCCGCCTGGCTGCGTGAACAAATCCGCAAGCTGAAGATGACCAGCACGGAGATGATTGGACCCGCGCCGTGCTTCTTCCACCGCATCGACAATCACTATCGCTGGCAGATCATCCTGCGCGGACCGAACCCCGCCGACGCCCTGAAAGCGTTGGACATCGCACGCGGCTGGTACGTCGATATTGATCCCGTCGATGTGCTGTAGATGGCTTTCAGCGATCAGCAAGTGCCGAAAACATTCACCAAACCGCAATATATTTGTGCCAACTGATATTGGTTTAGCTTTTGGATTTTTGAGGGCGCGGCGGTAGATTGCGCCCAAATGAGTGAGTTACAGCGATTCGAGGATGCGTTCGATTTCGTCTACAAAGGTGATGTACAGCGGCTTCGAGAAGTAGGCTTTGAAACCCGCTTCCAATGCCTCACGCGCGACTCTGGCGTCGTGGAATGCTGTGATGGCGACAACAGGCAAATGATCGAGCTTTGGATTCTCCCGAATCGCTTTCAACAGCCCCCAACCATCCATCTTTGGCAGCCCTAAATCGGTGATGACGAGCGAATAGCCACCCTGCAAAAGCAGCGTCAGCGCTTGTTCAGCAGTTGTAGCAAGATCGACCTCGATCTCCCGATGTCTTAGCAAGCGCAGCACGACCTCGCTTCCATAACGATCATCTTCAACGACGAGGACACGATGTTTACCCATGAGAATTCTCGATAAACCTTGAATTGATTACATATTTATAATTATAAAGAAATCAATTCTCTGTGTTGCGTAAGATTACAATATTGGGAATAATTTCACACCTTCTTCAGTGGTAGTGTCACAGTAAAGGTGCTGCCTTCTCCCAACGTACTCTGAACGCTGATCTGTCCATCCATCGCCTCACATAAACGGCGCACAATCGATAAGCCCAGCCCGGTGCCACCATAAGGGCGGCGCAGCGAAGAATCCACCTGGCGGAAAGCCTCAAAGATAATGCCCATCGCGTCCTGTGCAATACCGATGCCTGTATCACGCACTTCAATGATGAAGGATTCCTCTTGCCAGCGCACAGCTAAGGTGACTTTACCCGTGTCCGTAAACTTGAAGGCATTTGACAACAGGTTCGTGGCGATCTGCGTAATCCGTTCACGGTCACCGATAAGATAAACTGGCAGGTCTGGATCAATCTCGACTTCAAAATCGAGATCCTTTTTGGTGGCAAGCACTTTTAAGCGTGTTTCCCAGCTTGTCACCAGCGCAGGGATTTCGATGGCTGCGGAGACCAGCTCGAACCAGCCCGCTTCAATTTTGGAGATGTCGAGGATGTCGTTAATCAGCGACAGCAGATTTTCGCCGCTTTCATAGATGGCGCTGATCATGTGGCGCGTCGTGTCGTCAAATTTGCCAGCAATGCCTTCTATCATGATGCCCGAAAAGCCGATGATCGTGTTCAAGGGGGTACGCAGTTCATGCGACATCGTGGCGAGGAACTCCGATTTGAGGCGTGAGGCTTCCATCGCTTTTTCGTTCGCCGCTTGCAATTCCGCGATGAGATTTTCACGCTCTTTCTGCTGACGCATCCGTTCGTTAATGACTTCGGTGTACATGACAATGCCGCCGATATCCCCCTCAAATGTATACCCGGGACGCACTTCCCAGCGCACCCAATCGATAGTGCCATCGCCGCGTTCAAAAGGCTCACCTTCTGTGCTCGATACTTCTCCGGCAAGGCAGCGGCGGTGAATTTCTTTCCAACGTTCGTCAATTTCAGGGAAGACTTCATAGTGGCTGCGCCCGATGAGGTCAATATCGTCCAACCGATAGCTGGTGAGCCAGCGGCGGTTGGCGACGAGGTAGCGCATTTGCGTATCGAACATGGCGATTTCCAGCGGCATATGCTCCACGAAACGCCGCAGCAGGTCTTCGTTATAGCATGTAGCGGCTAGCAGACGGCGGTTCTCATTCAATGACGCTTCGATTTGCTCAAAGAGAATCAAATTCTCCAGTGTGGCGGCAAACTGTGGCGCAAGTATTTCATAATACTGCTGTTGTTCGGGCGTAAGTCGGTGCGGCGTACCCCACGCCATCGACACCATGCCAATCCACTGGTCATGCAGCTTCAGAGGAATCGTGGCGAAGGCTTTGGTGCCGAATGCCAGCAGCATCTGCCGATTTCTGTCGGTGAGCAGTATTTGCTCGGATTCCACATCGGGCACTGTGATCATCTTGTAGGACGTAAGTTGCAAATTGTGCAGCAGCGGCACATCGGCAACGCGGAAAGACTGTGGTGCGGCGGCAGCCTGTATCGTAGGCGTGGGCGGCAGCAGATGGGCGACCATCTCTAAGGTCTCCGGTTTCCCCGCCGCGTCATTGCGCACGTAAAACAAGGAAACGTGACAGTTTTCAGCCTCGACGGCGCGCCCGGCAAAGGCTTTTAGAAGTTCATCGACGGTAGTGGCGCTGATCAGCGCGCGGCTGCCTTCATACTGCATCGTCAGTTGGTTCACTGCCTGGCGCAGCGCATGTTCCGCTTGAAACTGCTGGCTGATGTCAGTGGACGCGCCCGTAATGCCGACAATTTGACCCTGCTCATCCAGAATGGGTCTCGCAGTAATGAGATAGGTAGACCGTCGCGTGTGAACGGTATAGGTCATTGATTCACCACGCCGCACGGCTTCAGCAACCTCATGAACACTCGGTAAGTTCGGGTAGACCTCGTAAATTGAGCGTCCAACCAGGGCATCGGGCTTTAAGCCTGAGCGCGTAAGAAGCGCGCCGCGCGATAGCGTAAATTTGAAATCAAGGTCGAGCGCGTACAGCATCACGGGCGTATTAGCGATCAGGACGTTGAGGCGTGCTTCGCTCTGACGCAGGTCGCGTTCGACCCGCTCGACCCCGCGCAGCGGGAGGACCCGTTCCACCTTTTTGCGTTCGCTGATGTCACGGACGATGCAAAACACTTCGTCTGTGCCAATGGCGACGATGCGCGCCTCATAATCTTTCAGGCGGTGCGGTGGCGTCAGTTGGTATTCAAACACCGAGATTTCGCCTGTATTCAGCGTATATTCAATAGCAACCATCATTTTCGCTGCTACTTCTTCAGGCAAGAGTTCAATGGCATATTGACCAATGATCGGAGAGCGTGGCACATAGCTTTTGTCACTAATTTTGTAATCGAGATAGATGCCGCTGCGGTTGATGCGGAACATCATATCGGGCACAGCATCCAGTAACGCGGCGTTGCGGGCTTCGCTTTGTTGTAAGGCTTGTTCAATACGCTTTTGCTGCGTAACGTCGATGATTAAACCTTCTAAGGCGACAAGCTCGTCGTCGGCGTTGTAAATGCCACGTCCGTAATCCAAAACCCAGCGCACTTCGCCGGAAGCCGTAATGATGCGATAGCTGCTCTCGTAGCGCCGGTGTTCGCGCAGGGCGGCTTGGGTTTCTTCCCAATCACGAAGGCGATCATCGGGATGAACAATGTCTTGATAAGCCAGCTTACGGTTGTGGATGAAATCTTCCTGCCCGTATCCCGTGACTTCGGTGACGCCTTTGCTGACAATGAGCGAAGTCCATTTCTCGTCATTCAGGCAGCGATAGGCGTAACCGGGAAGGTTATTGAGCAGTGCCATGAGGCTTTCGTCGTCAAAAGTGAGAGCCTTCTCCATCCCATAAAACACGATTCCGATGATGTCGCCGTGCTGCCAGCGGCTTAGCACGCCGTTCAGCGCACAGAAGCCGCCGCTGGTGCGCGGCAAGATGAGATCAAGCGACACGCTGCCTGCTGTCGCAATGACCTGATCGAAGGCTTGCTTTACGCCATTCTTTTTATGCTCTGAAACCATCCTATGCAGATGCCGCGTATATAATTCATCATCGGCGCAGCCTAAGACTTCACGCGCTTTGGGATTGGCATAGAGCAGTCGGGTTTCTGCGTCCATGCCAAGCACAACAGAAGAGGTATTTTCGAGCAGTGACTGGAATAAATTTTCATTAATCTGCATGCACATGATCGCTATTTCCACAACTATTCTCAAGTCAAGATTATATGATGACTCAGTTTTTCTAAGATTAAGAAAACAAAACCGCTATGTTTTGCTCATTTTGTCGTGGTACAATCATTCTGTGAAAAATAGAACAAAATCATGTCAACAACATTGATCACGATCCATAATCTGTATAAAGCCTTTGACGAGGGTGGACGCCGCCGCGTTATTCTGGATCATGTGAACCTGGACATCGTGCAGGGTGAATTCTTTGTGATGTTGGGCAAAAGCGGTAGTGGCAAAAGCACGTTGTTGAATTTGATCAGCGGCATTGACCGTGCCGACAGTGGACAGATCATCATTGGCAGTACAGATGTGACGGCGTTGAATGAACGTGAGCGAACGCTGTTCCGCCGCGATCAGATCGGCATCGTCTTCCAGTTTTTTAATTTGATACCGACACTGACAGTGTTAGAAAATGTGACGCTGCCGCATGAACTTCGCGGTACGAGTCGAGGTAAGAGTGAGGCACTGGGGCGCGTCTTATTAGAGCGCGTCGGTTTAGTAGATCGTGCCGATAGTTTTCCCGATAAACTCAGCGGCGGTGAACAGCAGCGAGTGGCAATTGCCCGCGCGCTGATTCATGAGCCAATGCTGGTGCTGGCAGATGAGCCAACAGGCAATCTTGATGAGGAAAATGGGCGCAGCGTCCTTAAAATGCTGCTGGAACTCACCCGCGACGCTGGCAAAACCTTGATAATGGCAACCCACAATCCCGAAATT
>CALMZT010000389.1 GCA_937870805.1 uncultured Chloroflexota bacterium | reverse complement strand
GCGTCAAGTCAACATCCATTGTATACAAGTCGTCCTCTCAGCGCGCTCGTTGTTGAGGATTTTGGTGTCAACATCTTGCCCTCTGCCGATCACTGGTGGACGTTCCGCGATACCGAGTCGCTAGGGCGCGTGCTTGCCGAAGCGGGACATCTCATCATTGGCTATGGCATCCCCTGGCTGGCGGGTGATCTCGTGCCGCCTGCAAAGAATTGACCCATGACCACGCCTCAGCCATAATAGGGCAATTGCAACAGATTCCACTGGATTGCTTTATGTCTCTCGGTCAGCAGTATGAACCCTTCGCCACACGCTACGCCAGCACCATCGAGAATCATCCGTATCGCCTGTACTATGAAAAGCCTGCCACTCTCGCGCTGATGCCGGATGTGCGCGGAAAAACAGCGCTGGATGCAGGCTGCGGACCGGGTATTTACACTGAATGGCTGCTGCAACACGGCGCGCAAGTCGTCGCCTGTGATTATGCGGATACGTTTATTGACATCACTCATCAGCGCTGTAATGGGGTGGCACAGGTGCTGCAAGCTGACCTCAACCAACCGCTGACGTTCGCCGCCGATTCATCGTTTGATCTCGTGTTCTCTGCACTGACACTTCATTATATAGAGGACTGGCACGCGCTGTTCCAGGAGTTCTTCCGCGTGCTGCGTCCCGGCGGTGTAGTGGTGTTTTCGGTCAATCATCCCATCTATGACATGGAAACGCGCAAAACTTACAACTACTACGACACTGAACTGTGCGAAATGTTGTGGAAAAACTTTGGTGAGCCGTATCCGCGAGTCAAAATCTACCGTCGCCCATTGAGCGCGATGATTAACCCCATCATCGAAGCGGGCTTCCGACTCGACACCCTTAGTGAACCCAAGCCGCTGCCTGAATTCGAGCACACTTCGCCCGACGAATACGCGCGCTGGTCACGCAAACCAAGCCTCTTGTGTGTGCGCGCCATCAAACCTTAACGGCGGGTAAGCGTCAGATAACGCGGTTGACTCCACCCCTCGCAGCATCCATAATGCTTATCATAATAAAATGAGGGCTGTGATGATTATCTTTGGCACGAAGGTTCGCAAGAAAACCGTCAACAGTGGGCAGTTCTTCTGTCCACGCTGTCGAGCGATGCGTACCTACAACCACCAAAAAGGCACGCGCTACTTCACGCTGTACTTCATCCCGCTTATCCCGATGGGTGACGTGGGCGAGTTCATCGAATGCAGCGTTTGCGGCGGCATGTTCCAACTGGACGTGCTGAAAATGAAAGCGCCACAGCCGAAAGCTGATCTCGCGGGAATGCTCAACACGCTCAAAGCACGTTTAGAAGGCGGCGTCCCTGTCGAATACGCCGTGCGCGATTTGACTGGCGCAGGGCTTGATCTCGATATGGCGCGCAAAGCGGTTGATAACACCATTGGCACAGAACGCAACATCTGCAAAGACTGTGGTCTGACTTACGCCCCTGCCGTCATCACCTGTACCGAATGTCACAAAACACTAGAATCTTCACCAGGCAAATGAAAAAACTGATCCTTGTCTTTACGCTGCTGGCGCTAGCGCTGTTCACCGCCTGCACGCCCGAACAACCAGAAGTCGTTTACGTCATCGTTACTTCAGATGGCAGCACAGGCGCCACACAACCGATAGGAGGCAGCAACACCGTCGCTATCGTCTCCACAAACACTGATACACCGCCACCAACCGCCACAACTCCGCCAACGCCTACTACCCCGCCGGACATCGCCCTACAACTCGCTAACCGTGCGCTGCTGGATGGTTACTTCGAGCGCGCGGTCAATACTTATCAGATCGTCCTAAATCAAGGCAACAGCGTAGCGGCAGATATTCGTGCGGCGGCGGCTTTCGGCTTGGGACAGGCGGCGCTGCGTGAGGGTTTATTCAGCGAAGCCGTGAACGCCTTGACGACGTTGATTACGCTGTTCCCGCAGGACCCGCGCGCAGCACAAGCCTACTACATGCGCGCCGACGCTTATCTTGGCTTATCGCAGTGGAACGACGCGATTGCCGATTATCAAACCTATATTTCACTGCGTCCCGGCTTGGTGGACAGCTATGCCTATGAAGGCATTGGCGATGCACAGTTGGCGCTCGGTCAAGTCGACAGCGCGCTTGCCAGCTATCAACAAGCCGCCACTGCTGAGCGCAGCCTTGTGCCGCAGCTTCAGTTGCACGAAAAGGTGGCACAGGTTTATCTGAATAATGGGCTGCCGACGCAAGCCCTGGCACAGTACGAAGCGATTCTAGCGATTGCGCGCAACGCTCCCTATCGCGCCAGCATCGAATACGCGGCTGCCCAGGCACAGATCGCTAGTGGGGATAGCGAAGGCGGCGTGGCGCGTTTGCAAAACATCTTCGACGCTTACCCTGACAGACCCGAAGCCTACTTAGCAATGCAGGCGCTGACCACGACGTATGGTTTCGACCTAGATGGTTACGCAGTGGGCACGGCAGCGTTCTACTACGGCGACTATCAAACAGCGATTGATGAGTTCAGCGCTTACGGTACGGAGATGCAGCTCGCGGCGATTCCAGCGCAGATGTACATGCTGCTGGGACGCGCTTACCGCGAGATCGGCAATTCTGCAGCAGCCTTTACGGCGTTTCAAACCATCATCAGCCAATACCCCAGTGACCCACTGTTCGGTGATGCGCTGCTGGAACAGGGGCGCACGCGCTTCCTGAGCAATGATATTCCCGGCGCGATTGAACATTATCTCAACATCGCCGACAACTACGGCTATCTGACGGAAGCAGCGCCCGAAGCCTTGTGGCGGGCAGGTTATCTATACGCGACGAACAATGATCCGCAAAACGCGCGCCGCATCTTTGAGCGCCTCGCCAATACGTATCCCAACACCGACCAAGCACGCAGCGGCTTGTTTATCTCGGCGTCTGCTGCGGTGAACACGGGCGATAATACAGGCGC
>CALMZT010000388.1 GCA_937870805.1 uncultured Chloroflexota bacterium | reverse complement strand
ACTGAAGATTACGCCCGCGCAACTGAAGGGCATTCACTATGATCTGCCGATGGCAAGCGCACAGGTGAAAAGCGCAATTCTGCTGGCGGCGTTGTTCGCTGAGGGCGCGACGACGGTGACGCAGCCGGGACCCGCACGCGATCATACCGAGCGTATGTTGACGGCAATGGGCGCGAACTTGTTTACCGAAGGCAATATGGTGACGCTGACGCCGGGCAATACGCTGCGCCCGATGGATTTCACTGTGCCGGGGGATTCGTCATCGGCGGCGTTTTTGGCAGTGGCGGGACTCGTCGTGCCGCACAGCGACATCACCATTACAGGCGTGAACCTGAACCCGACGCGCACCGGCATTTTCGAGATGCTGCAAGCGATGGGCGGCGATTTGACCGTGACCGAAACAGGTTTAGAAGCGGGCGATCCGGTAGGCACGGTCCGAGCACGTTACAGCCAACTCAAGGGTATTGAAGTCGGCGGTGAAGTCGTCGTGCGCATGATTGACGAGTTCCCGGTATTCATGGTCGCGGCGCTGTTCGCTGAAGGCGAAACGGTTGTGCGCGATGCGCAAGAACTGCGCGTGAAAGAGACAGATCGCCTCGCGGTGATGACGGCGGAACTGAACAAGATGGGCGCGCAGATCACTGAGACACCCGACGGCTTCCGCGTGAGCGGTGGACAGGAGTTGAGTCCGGCGGTGGTGGATGGGCACGACGATCACCGCATCTCGATGAGCTTGACTGTTGCGGGACTGACGACGAGTGGGCAGACGACGGTGCTGGACGCCGAGTGCGCGGCGGATTCATTCCCAGGCTATGCCGAGACGCTGGCGAAGCTTGGCGCGGATGTCAGCGTGCGCGACCTGCAACCGTAGCTTATAATAAAGCCGTTCAGAGAGGCGGCAGTTTGAGCATTACGGTGCAGTGGGATAACGACGAGAAGACTGTGATTCGCTACGATGTGAGCGACAACTGGACGTGGGATGAATTCCGTCAGGCGGTGGAGCAAATTCACGCCATGATCGACACGGTGAGCCATACCGTCGATGCGATTGCCAACCTGGAGAATGGCAATTTTCTACCGAGTGGGTCGCTGTGGCAGGCGCGCAACGTCGCTTCACGTAGTCATCCAAGAGCAGGCATGACGGTGATCGTCAAAGGCAGCTACATGATGCAATCGCTGTACGGCTTGTTTCGCAGCCTCTACGGCAAAATGGGATTTTATGTGAACATTCACTTTGCACCCACGCTGGAAGCCGCGCGTGCGCTATTGGAAGCCGAAAGGGAAAAACCATGAATCGAGTCGGTTTGATCGGCTGGCCCGTGTCGCACAGCATCAGCCCTGCGCTGCATAACGCAGCCTTCGCGGCACTGGGGATGGACGATTGGCAGTACGACTTGCAGCCTGTGCCGCCTGATGTGCTGCGCGGTAGCTTGAAGGTGCTGAAGGACGAAGGCGGCTACGTAGGTATCAATGTCACTGTGCCACACAAGCAGACGGTGATGCCGTTCGTCAAGCCGGACGCGCTGGCTAAAGCAGTAGGCGCGGTGAACACGATTGACCTCCGCGACGACACGGCGACGAATACCGATGTTTACGGCTTTATGGATGACTTGCAAGCCAACGGCATTGACCCCAACGGTATGAACGTCGTGCTGTTGGGCGCGGGTGGTGCGGCGCGGGCGGCGTTGTATGGGCTGGCAAGCACAGACGCGAAGATCAAGGTTGTCAACCGCACGCTGGACAAAGCCGTAGCGATGATTCAAGCGCTCGGTGTGTCGGCAAGCGCAGCGAAGTGGGAAGCGGTGAAACCTGCCGATACGCAGTTGATCGTCAACTGCACGGTGGTGGGGATGTTCCCGAAGCACGATGAAAGCGCGTGGAACGAGGCAATTCCGTTTCCCAAAGGCGCGATTGTGTACGATATGGTGTATCGTCCGGCGAAGACGCGGCTGATGGAACTGGCAGAGGCGAACGGCGGGCGGGCAGTGGGTGGCCTGGGGATGCTGGTGCGGCAGGGGGCGTTTGCGTTCAAGCGCTGGACAGGTGTTGAGCCGCCGCTGGAAGCGATGTTCGCGGCGGCAAGGGAAGCGTTGGGACAGAAGGCGGAGTAAGTTGAACCGCCAAGACGCCAAGAACGCCAAGAAAGACGAAAGAAGAGAGAAGAAATTGAACCACCGAGACGCCGAGAACACCTAGATTGTTTATTTAACAAATCATAGCAGCCATAATCATGAGGGTTAAAGATGGCACGAACCGACAACAAAGTCCCGACCTTTGATCATTTTATGAATCCTATCATTAAAGCGCTCAATGCATTAGGTGGCTCAGCAACAATAGCTGAACTAGACTCACAAGTTATTGAGATAATGGAACTTACCAGGGAACAACTGGAATTTTTGCACAACCCTGAAAAAAGTAGTCAGACAGAGGTCGAGTATCGAATGGCATGGGCACGAACTTACCTCAAGAAGTATGGAGTTCTTGAGAATTCCAGTCGCGGGGTATGGGCGCTTACAAGCAAAGCGCAGGAAATTGCTGAAGTTGATCCGCGACAAGTGAAAATGTTTGTCAGAGATCGGACAACATCGATTTCATCCGAAGAAAATTCGGTAATTGAAGCTGAGGTTATACCTTCTTGGCGCGATGACGCAATGAGTTATCTATTGAGTATGGAGCCATCTGCATTTGAGCGTTTGACTCAACGACTTCTACGTGAGTCAGGATTCACCCAAGTCGAAGTTACGGGGCGTAGCGGAGACGGCGGTATTGATGGTAAGGGGATTATGAGACTTGGCGGGCTGTTGAGTTTTCATGTGATATTTCAGTGCAAACGTTATCAAGGCGCAGTATCTTCTCCGCAAGTGCGAGATTTTAGAGGTGCAATGGTTGGACGTGCTGATAAAGGTCTCTTAATCACAACGGGAAATTTTACTAAAGATGCAATAAAAGAGGCGACGAGAGATGGTGCGCCTCCTATCGACTTAGTAGACGGCGATCAATTGATAGATAAACTAAAAGAATTAGGGTTAGGTATTCAAGTCAAAAAGATCGAGGTTGAGCAAATATTTGCTGATAAAGAATGGTTCGAGAAACTTTAATTTTGTTGCCATTGACTTTTAGATTTTGAAAGTAAAAACGATGCTCCGATTTCTTACCGCTGGCGAAAGTCACGGACCTGAACTGACTGCTATTCTCGA
>CALMZT010000387.1 GCA_937870805.1 uncultured Chloroflexota bacterium | reverse complement strand
TCTCAAGGGTGGCAGCCTCACCGATGTGTTGCAGCGCGGCAAACCCCCAGTTGACGACGTAGTACGCATCGTCGATCAGGTTACGTCGGCGCTGCACGCTGCCCACCTCGCGGGCATCATCCACCGCGACCTCAAGCCAGACAATGTGTTGATGGACGAACAGGGCAACGCTTATCTTGCCGACTTCGGCATTGCCAAAGTCATGGGTACGGCAGACGATGACATTGGCACCAGCGGCACGCCTGCCTATATGTCGCCGGAGCAAATCACCAGTGCGCCGCTGACACCGCAAACCGATATGTATGCGTTTGGCATCATCCTCTATGAACTGATGACGGGTCAGCATCCCTTTGAAGGCGTCACCGTCTCCAAGCTCATTTTCGCGCACATCGAAGAAGCCGTGCCCGAAATTTTTGATGCCAACGTGCCGCTTGCCGTCAATGAGGTCATTCAACGCGCGACGAGGAAAGCACCCGCCGAGCGTTACGCTGATATGCTGGAACTTGCCAGAGATTTTAAGCGCGCTTTAGGGCAGTTTGGCATCGAAACCATTGAAATGGCGGAAATCGACTTCGCCGCACTCGCCAATCCCTACAAAGGCTTGCGCGCCTTCCAGGAAGAAGACTCCGATGACTTTTACGGACGTGAAACCCTCATTGATCGTTTGATTAATCGCCTTACAGAAGATGACCCCCTGGCATACTTTCTCGCCGTCATTGGTCCCAGCGGCAGTGGCAAATCCAGCGTCGTCAAAGCAGGTTTGCTGCCTTCGCTGCGTCGAGGTGTGCTTCCCGGCTCAGAAACGTGGTTCATCCACGAGATGGTGCCGGGCAGTTCCCCCTTAAAAAGCCTGGAAGATACTCTGCTGCGCATCGCCGTGCTTTCACCGGACGATTTATCTGCGCGCCTGCGCACCGACAAGAACGCGCTGACATGGGCAGCCGCCGAAGCACTGCGCGGCACACAGGACGATCTCCTGTTGGTCATCGACCAATTTGAAGAAGTCTTTACGCTGTGCGACGACGAAGCCGAACGCACGCAGTTTCTCGACCTGATTCGCAATACCATTACCGATCCTGAAACGCGCGTGCATATCATTATCACGCTGCGCGCAGATTACACCGATAGACCGCTGCAATATGTCGAATTTGGCGAACTGATGCGCCAGCGCATGGAATTTGTGCTGCCGATGTCGGCGGACGAACTGGAACGCGCGATCAGTGCTCCGGCACAGCGTATCGGCGCTGCTGTCGACTCCAACCTCGTCGCGCAAATCGTTGCCGACGTGCGCGAAGAACCCGGCGCGCTGCCGCTGCTGCAATATGCGCTCACCGAAGTCTTTGAACGCCGCGAAGGTGGCTTTTTAACGCTGGGGGCTTATCAGGATATCGGTGGTGTGGCAGGCGCGCTGGCAAAACGCGCCGAAGAACTCTTTATCGAACTGCCCGCCAACCAACAGGTCGCGGTGCGGCAGGTGTTCTTGCGTTTAGTAACGCTCGGTGAAGGCGCGGGCGATACACGCCGCCGTGTCAAACGCAGCGAACTCGTCGCCGTCATCAAAGATCAGCAGTTGTTGGATGATGTGCTCAACAAGTTTGGTAAATTTCGCTTGCTCAGTTTTGATCGTGACGCCGAGACGCGCGAACCCACTGTCGAGGTCGCACATGAAGCCCTGATCCGCGAATGGACACGTCTGCACCAGTGGATGGACGCCAGCCGCGACGACATCCGTTTGCAGCGTATGCTGGCAGCCGCAGGCAGCGATTGGCGGCAGGCGAACAAGGATGCCAGCTTTTTACTCTCTGGTTCACGCCTCGCTCAATATGAGGAATGGGTCAAAACAACCGACCTCGCCCTGACCCCTGATGAGCGCGAATACTTTGATGCCAGCGTCACCGAACACAACCAACGCGCCGCCGCCGAACGCGAACGCATGGAACGCGAACGTGAGCTAGAACGTCAAGCCGCAGTCAGCGCAAAACGTGCCGCCAATCGTCTGCGGGGTATCGCAGCGGTTTTGGTCGTCGGCGTGATCGTTGCTCTTGCGCTGACAGGCGTCGCTTTCAATCAAAGCCAAGCCGCGCAAAACAGCGCCGCTACCGCCACCTTTGCGCAGGGTGAAGCCGTATTCAACGCCGCTACCGCCACCTTTGCGCAAGGTGATGCGGAGAATAATGCAGCAACGGCGGTAGTCGCTGCCAACATCGCGCAGTCGGGACGCATCGCGCTGCAAGGCGTGCTTGAATTAGGCGATGAGCGTATTGATAACGCGCTCCTGTTGAGCGTCGGCGCGTTACGCATCTACGATACCCGCGAAGCGCGCAGCAGTATGCTCACCAGCTTGCAAAACGTGCCCCAGTTAGATCGCATCCTCTATGAACACGCCGATGAAGTGTCCTCGGTTGCCTACAGCCCTGATGGTCGCCTTTTTGCCTCAGCGGATTACAGCGGCATCATT
>CALMZT010000386.1 GCA_937870805.1 uncultured Chloroflexota bacterium | reverse complement strand
GCCGAACACCAACCAGGCGCGCGGCATCGGCACGAATCAGGTCAACGCCTTCGGCAAAATCTTACTGCAAAAAAAATTCGGAAAAAAACCCGGTAACGATCCGCGCCTGAACGTCTTCGGCAACGTCGGCATCGCCAACGCCGCGCCAACGCCCATCGAACTCACGATGACCACGACTGCTCAAGTACAGGTCTACCTGGACCCGGATGTCGCCACCAGCAGCATCGCCACGCTGCCCGCAGGTCAAACCGTCATCGCCACTGGACGTTCCAGCGATAACTTATGGATACGCTTGCAGTTGGCAGGTGTTGGCAGCGGCTCGGTGTGGGTATCGTCGGGTTTCCTCAGCACCAGCGGCGATCTCACGACTTTACCCACCGTCGAGGCGGGCGAACCTGTCTATCAGCCGATGCAAGCCTTCCTGTTCCGCAGTGATGTAGGCGCGGGTGCCTGCGATCAAGTGCCCAACGACGGCATTGTCATCCAAACCCCTGAAGGCATGGGACAGATTGACTTGTTAATCAACGAAGTCGCCGTTCGTCTCGGTTCGACTGCCTACTTATGGACAGCCAACAGCGCGCTCTACATCAACGTGCTCGAAGGGCGTGGTGAAATCAGCGCGGGCGGCAGTACGCAGAGCGTTCCAGCGGGTTCCTATTCACGCATCCCCTTAGGCGCTAACGGGCTTGCCAGCGGGATACCCGACATCGCGCTGCCCTATGATCTCAGCGTGGTCGATGTAGCGCCGCTGCGTATTCTGCCGGAGGTGGTATTCCCAGCCTCGCCGATCAGCGCGCCGGACGACACAGCGCCCATCACCACGCCCGAATCTGCCGCATCCTACCAGCCGACACCCTGGGTTACGCCGACGTGGGGGAGCGTTTACGTGCCGAATTCGCAGCCATACCCAATGCCCTATGGTCCTTATCCGATGCCTTACCCACAGCAGCCCTATCCCAGCGGCAGCTATTGCACAAGTTTTGTCGGCTGCGGCTATATACCAGGCACTGGCTATTATGGCTTCCCGCTGACAGGGACAACCACACAGACATCAACAACGACATCGACAGTTCCTTACGGTGGGCAGCAGCAGCCTCCTTATGGCGGTAGTCAGAATCCTTTCTTTGGACCCTAAAAGAACGATGCGACTGTTCGTAGCTATAGAACTGCCTGACGATGTGAAGGATGCGCTCACGGCGCTGCGCACAGAAGGCAGCGCGCGCCGCACCAAACGCGATCAACTGCACTTAACGCTGCGTTTCATTGGCGATGGCATTGCGCAACCGCAGTTCGTGGCGATCAAGCAGGCGCTTGCCGATGTCAAAGCCGCGCCGTTTGCGATGCAGTTTCGCGGCGTGGGGCAGTTTCCAAACGGCAGAAAGTCCGCGCGTGTGCTGTGGGCAGGCATCGCGCCGAACCCCGCACTCGACGCGCTGCAAGCACAAATTGAAACGGCGCTTGGCAACACAGGCTTAGAGCCAGAAGATCGCCCCTTCAGCGCGCATATCACGCTGGCACGTCTCGACCCGCCGCAAAACGCTTCACCCTTTCTCGAAACCTATCAATCCTTCGAGTCGCGTGCGATACCCGTTGATGAATTTATCCTGTTTTCCAGCATCCTCTCACCGCAGGGCGCTACCCATCACATAGAAGCAAGCTATAAACTGCGCTGAGGGAGTCTTTAGTTTTCGGTCACTGTGCTGTGAGAACTTCACTACAAGATTGTGATTTGCCAGGCATTCACCTTACGCAGTTTACCGCTTTGGGTTCAAACCCGGAGCTAACAGAGAATTGCTAAACCTCTAGGCTCATGGGGAGAACCAGTGCGAACAAGGGGATTAATCCCCTTGTTCAGAGCGCACATTGCACTACTTGTACCCATGAGCCAACCTCTAAAGAGATTGAAAAATCGCAACCCCAACCCGTTTATAGGTTTCCAACGGGCATAGCGGGCAGTTTTGAACTGCCAGCGTCCACAGCAGCGCAACGGTGCGTAAGGTGAGCTATTATTTGTTGATTCAAATGTTATTCATATCGTTGAGCCACTAACATAAAACATCGCAAGTTGCTCGACAGGGTTTAGAAGTAAGGAAAAATTACAATGGCTCACACACATCAACAAATGACTCAGGAAATGCGGCAGTGTATTCAGGATTGTCTGGAATGTTATAGTGTCTGCCTGACAACCGCAGATTACTGCCTGCATATGGGGGGTGAACATGCATCCCCGGAGCATATCGGCATTCTCACAGACTGCGCCGAAATCTGCCAGACGAGCGCTGCTTTTATGGCACGTCAGTCTGAGCATCATGGTCACATTTGCGCAGAATGCGCCCAAATCTGCCAGCAGTGCGCGGCGGATTGTGAGCAGATGGCGAAGGACGACCAACAAATGTTAAACTGTGCCGAAGTATGCCGCCGCTGTGCAGAATCTTGTCGTCGTATGGCTGCGATGGTAGCCTAAGATTAAGGAGTCTAAAATGAGTAAATTACGTTTAGCATTTCTAGCAGCAGTTACTGGGCTAATGATCTTCAATCTGCCCTTTGCCTCCGCTGATGCGCCTGTTGAAGGGCGTCGTGGACGGGATGAGATACGCTATATGACCCAGATGATCGATCATCATGGGATGGCGATCATGATGGCTATGGACTGTCTCATGCGAGCTTCAGCAGAGGAAGTCATGACCCTGTGCCAGAACATCATCGACGCACAAAGTGCTGAAATCAGTGAGCTGCAAAACTGGTTATCTACGTGGTACGGCGTCCGTTACAACCCCATGCCAATGACAGACATGATGAATATGTCCACGAGTACAATGGAAGCTACTCCAGCCCCGGACGCGACTCAGGAAGCAGATATGGGTCCAATGGATATGCCCATGTCTGGCATGATGGTGGTGCTTGATGGTCTGGAAGGACAGGCATACGAAGTTGTGTTTATGGAAACGATGATTGACCATCACAATCAAGCCGTTGACATGTCTGAGCGCCTTCTGGAGCAAACCGCCAATGAAGGACATCAGGAACTTCGGGATTTTGCCCAACGGGTCATTGATGACCAAACCGCAGAAATACAGGAGATGGAAAGCATGATTGCCGCAAGAGCATAGCTCCACTCTGAAACTGTACCAAACGTACAGACAGGCTTGGAGGTTTTGGTACGCTGCAATTCGTCTCAACGTGTCATTCCTCACAAAAAAGCCTCATGGGCACAGGTAGTATAATATAGGCTTTGAACGAACAAGGGGATTAATCCCCTTGTTTGTACTGGTTCTACCCTTGAGCCTTATCTCATCATTTCAATGTGAGGCATCCCTATGAACGTCACCTTTGAACGTGCCACGCCTGCCGACGCCGAAGCGCTGGTGAAAGTACAAATTGCCGCCTTCCACCATGATTCAATTCTTTACCCCGATGTTGAGGTTGGTGGACCTCCGGGCTACGATTCTGTTGAGGGCACACGCAAGAAAATCGAGGCGGATGAGTTTTACAAAATCGTCCATGACGGGCAGATCATTGGCGGCATCGTGGTGTACGATCAGGGAGAAGGACACTATCACTTAGACCTCATCTACCTTGACCCTGAATATCACAATCGCGGCATTGGTACACAAGCGATGCAGTTCCTGGAGCAAACCTACGCCGCGACCAAATGGACGCTGGATACCCCCGAATACGCGGTGCGCAACCAACACTTCTACGAAAAGTTCGGCTACGTGAAGGTGGGCACAAGAGAAGAACCCGACATCACTCTCATCGTTTATGAGAAGCTGGTGTAATGCTCATTGATCGCTCTGGGTTCAATGCTTTTTAAGAATAGGACTTACGCAGTTGACCAATAGCTTGTGCTCGAACAGTGGGTTTAAACCCACTGTCCATGAACCCAACTGCCTAACTTCACATTTGTCTTGAACTGAACACGGATAACGGTTCACTGACAACTGCCCACCGACCTCTACGTTAACAATCCGTAAGCGCTACTTTTGTCCCCTTTGGCTATAATAGGACAATCATCAACAGGCAAAGGACTCATCATGATTGACTCTTATGTCAGCCAACTGGACAGCCCGGACGCTGAACGCCGCAAAAAAGCGGTGATCGCGCTCGGCAAGTCCGGGGATCGTGCGGCGCTGCCACATCTGGCGCGCGTGTATAAGAACGATGCCAACGCCGAAATCCGCGAACTGGCATTAAAAGCCGGGCGCTACCTCAAGCGCGAAACGGAGGCGCAGGAGTCGGCGGTTGTCGAATCGACCTCCATGTACGCCGAACCCGCAGAAACCCCGGCGGCACTGCCACCCGCCGAAGAGGTATCGGAACGCGATGTACAGCGCGCGAAAGAGTACGTAGAGCAAGCGCTCGATTGGCATGTGCGTGGGCAGGACAATAAAGCGGCGGATTTGCTGACGAAGGCGCTGGCGATCAACCCCAAACTGCGCCGCGATGGTTACACCAGCAGCCTTGCCGCGACGATCACTGGCATGGAAGCCGACGAAGCGATGGCATCCTTAGCCACTGCTGCCGCCAAAAGTGGGTCGCGCAAAGAGAAGCCCAAACGCAGCGACGGCGCGCGTTCCAGCAGCGGCGGTGATGATGTAAAAGAGGTGGGCTGGGGCGATGCGGTGATTGATCTGCTACTCTATGGTTTGGTGTGGGCGGGCGGATTGACGGCAATCATCCTGTTTGCGATGGAAGGCTTGACCTTCGTCCTCAACGCTTCGCTGTTGTCGAGCAGCGCCACGACAATGCCGCGCGGCACAGAAGAATTCCTCGCCACGTTACCACAGCTTCGCCTGCAACTGGTGATCGGCGTGATCATCTTTGGCGTCATCATGAGCATCGTGCTGCTGGTTCAAACGTTTGTCATCCACTTCTCGGCGGTGAGCATACTCGGCGGCGACGGTAATCTGCCAACGCTCATTCACGGTATCGTCCCCACGTACATTGCGACCAATGTACTCTGGCTGGTGCTGGTGATTGGCTATACCGTCTACGTCGGCGTCACTTTTGCCAACGCCTCACCCTCGCAGATCCGCTCCATGAATGATCTGGGCACGAACCTGAACTGGCTGTTCCAGATAGGCGTCGGCTTATGGATCGCCTATCTGATTGGGCGCGTGTACCGCTTCGGCATGTTCAAGGGCTGCCTTGCCGAGTTTATCAGCGGTATCCTGCTGACGGTACTGGCAGTTGGCGTGGGCTGTGGAGTAATAACACTTTTGGGGTCATTAGCCAATAACGCGCTGACTCGTTAACGGAGGCACACTATGCGTGTCCGTTTACTGCTGCTCTTTCTAAGTCTGCTGGCGCTGGGGATGCTGCTGTCACTGGTGACGCTGCCTACCACAGCGCAGCAGCCGATCATGACATTCGTCACCAACACGCCGCAGCCGACGCTGGCGGTGCCGATTGCCGCTTCCGAGCAGTATGCGCTGCGGGCGTGGCAGGAGAACGATCTGTTGAACCTGCTGTACGATGGGCTGAACCGTCTGATCGCAGGCGAACGGGGTGCGGAGCGCGCGGTGCGTTTGACGTTGTACGAACTGGCGACGCGCTTTCCCGGTGCGCCTCGCGATGCCGCAGAACGCGAACGGCTGCTGACGACGATGCTGGCAGCGCCGCGCGGCAGCGTCGATATGCGCTCCATTGTACGCCCGTACATCGAAACGCTGCTGAATGAAGAACAGCCCGATTTCAGCGAACGCGGCGCATTGAGCAGCGCGGGCTTCACGCTCGAAGTATTTCCCGCCAACCTCAACGGCGACGATCTGCCTGACGCGGTGATTCACACTGTCGCGCGCAGCGTGCTCTACGAAGATTACACGCTGGCGACCATCGACGCGCAGGGGCGCGTCACGAATTTCAGTTTTGCCAATCTCGATCCGTTCACGTTGGCTTACGACACGCGCGGGCGGCTTTCCGCCTTCACCGCCGGCGCGGGCTCCGGCGCGAGAACTTTTAATCTCGGATACAATGCCGACGGTT
>CALMZT010000385.1 GCA_937870805.1 uncultured Chloroflexota bacterium | reverse complement strand
GATTACGTGCTAATTCGTCCATATCCCGATTGTAACGCTTTATCTTCTCATACGATACAATTCCCCTGAGTAGTTACAATAAATGTCAGAATATACAATTATTCGGCGCAAGCGAGAAGTAATGCCGAAAACATCAATTTGCGCGGCTTCTAAAAAAAACGGATAAAAAGTGCACGGACATTTCAAAACACAGTTACAATTCATAACATCACAGCAAAACGTAAAACGAACAACGAATAACCAATAACGAACAACCAATCACCACCAACTAGTAATCGCCGTTCTCAGGAGCAGCACTATGATCGGGCGCACACTCGGCACGTATCGCATCATCGAAAAAGTCGGCACAGGTGGCATGGCAACCGTCTACAAAGCCTATGACGCCAACACAGATCGTCATGTGGCGATCAAGGTGCTGCCCGAATATCACGCGAAGGACAGCGAATTTTACGAGCGCTTCCGCCGTGAAGCCCGCGCCATCGCCAGGCTGGAACACCTCAACATTTTGCCTGTCTTTGCGTTTGGCGAAGAGGAGGGAACAGCCTATCTGGTGATGCGCTATCTACCGACAGGCACACTTTCCGAGCGCATCCGTCAGGGCAAAATGCCGTATGACGAAATCAGCCGCCTGCTCAAACAAATCGCCAGCGCGCTCGATTATGCTCACGAACAGGGCGTGCTGCACCGCGACGTGAAACCGAGTAACGTACTGCTTGATGAACGCGGCAATGCTTACCTCACCGACTTCGGCTTGGCGCGCATGGTGGAATCAACCAGCGACCTCACGGGCAGCAACATGCTCGGTACGCCGCAGTACATGAGTCCCGAACAATGTCAGGGACGCAAAGATCTCATGCCTGCCAGCGATATTTATTCGCTCGGCGTGGTGCTGTACGAGATGGTCACGGGTCAAACGCCGTTTCAGGCAGAGACGCCGCTTGCCGTCATTCACATGCAGTTGAGCGAACCCCTGCCCGCGCCGCGTTCGCTGCGCCCCGATGTGCCTGAATCCGTCGAAAACGTCATCTATAAAGCGATGGCAAAGCAGCCCGATGCGCGCCACCAAACCTGCATGGCAATGTCCGACGCCTTCGACAAAGCCATCGCTGCGCTGCCCAAAGCTGAACCCGAACCTCCAAAGCTAGTCGATGAGCCGGATACAGTTGTCGGCAGGAAAGCGGTGACGCTGCCCGACGGTCCTACCGCTGTGTTTACGAAAGCGCCGTCACTTGCTATACCCCCTTCATCGCGCGTGCCGTTGTGGGGTATTGGCATCGGTGTATTATTGATTCTCCTGGTGTTAGGCGTGCTGGCATCAGGCGTTTTGAACCCGCCAACAACTCCCGTGCCGACACAGGTTGCCGCTGCGCCAAGCGAAGTCACTGCTGAAGTCACTGACGCGCTCAGCCAAAGCGCCGCGACAGCAGCAGCTACCGTCGAAGCTACCCCTACGCCGATAACGCCCGATGACACTGCGACGCCTACACCCACTGAAACGGCAGCGTCTACAGAAGTTGCCACCGAAAGCGCGACGCAGGAAACCACTGCCTTTGCTGAGAATATGATGATCGGCGGCGTGCTGGAACACGGCGCGCCCGTTTACGCTGTGGCGATCAATCTCGGCGGGAGTTACGCGGCGTCCGGTGATACCTCCGGCACGGTGCGCTTGACCAATATGAATCTCGAAACGCAGGCGGACAGCGCGGACTTGGGCGCAGATGCCGCTGTTCTCGATCTGGCGTTCAGCCCTGATGGGCGTTGGCTGGCAGCGGGGACAGCAGATGGTATCCGACTGTGGAATGTCTTTGAAGGCAGCCTGGAACTCGTATACACGCTGCAAGCAGGCGTCGTGCGCAGCGTGGCTTTTAGTCCAGACAACCAGTATCTCATTTTTGGCGGCGATGACCTGCTGCTGTGGGTCTATCGTATCAACGAGGGCACGGATGGGGAAGTCGTGGTCGGGATGGAAGGACACACCAGCAGCATCACTTCCGTAGACTTTAGCCCCGATGGGACGACCATCGCCTCAGGCGGTGGCACTGATGATGGGCGTGTCGTTTTATGGGACGTGGAGAGCCAAAGCATTACCCGCATCATCGAAACCGACGCGGAGTCCGTCGCCAGTGTGAGCTTCAACCACGACGGGACACGTCTCGCGGTAGCCACAACGGAACTGTTGATTTACGACACCGCAACAGGTGAGCAGCTCAACAGCGGCTACAGTGGTATTTACACCGCCGCCTATGCTACCGATGGCAGCCTGATCGCCGTCTCCTACGAAGGTGGCACGATTGGCATGGTTGACCCGGAAACCATGCAGGAAGTTCGTCAGGTAACCGGGCACACGGCTACTGTGCGCGCGCTGGCTTTCAATGGCAGTATGACGCGCCTGATCTCTGGTAGTGACGACGGCACGGCACGTTTCTGGTATCGTGACGAGTTCACGGTGGAAGATGTGAACGACGAAAGTGCGCGCGTGCTCAGGGGACACTCCGATGCGGCTTTAGCTGTCGCCTTTAGTCCCGATGGTCGTCTCGTGGTGACAGGGAGCGCCGACAGTACCGTGCGCGTGTGGGATGCGGCTACAGGTGAAGAACTGATGAACATCCCCTTAGATGAACAACAAATCGTTGAGGCGCTGGCATTCAGCCCTGATGGACGCTTCCTGGCGGCGGGCGGCGTGAGGGATGTGCGCCTGTGGCTGGTCGATACTCTCACCGACCCCTCAGCATCACCGATCAATACGCTGGAGGGCGGCGTAGTGCGCAGTGTAGCCTTCAGCCCCGACAGCCAATACCTGATTTATGGTGGCGACGATATGCTGCTGATGGTGTATCGTGTCAACGACGGCACAAACGCGGAACTGATGTACAGTCTGGAAGGACACACCCGTGGAATTAACGATGTCGCTTTTAGTCCTGATGGCATCACGATGGCATCAGCAGGTGGCTATGAAGATGGGCGTGTCATCCTCTGGGATTTACCCTCGCACGGCACCCTTCACGTTCTGGAATCGGGTGATATTTCTGTTGACAGCGTGACGTTTAGTCCTGATGGCTTGCGTGTGGCAGCGTCAACGAGCGCAGGGGTGCAGATTTGGGATGTGTTAACAGGCGCGCAGTTGATGACTGTCAACACAGGCAGTTATGGCGCGACCTACAGCCCCGACGGGCGCTTGATTGCTACCGCTTACGATGGTGGCATGATTGGCTTGGTGAATGCGCAAACGGGAGAGGAGATCACGCAGCTAACAGGGCACACAGGAACGGTGTTCGACCTCGCCTTCAGCCCTGATGGCGCAACGCTTGCCTCTGCGAGCTTTGATCGCACAATCCGCCTGTGGTCAGTTGATGAGTACCTTGCTGATATTCCTACGCCTACCGCTACCGCCGCCGCAACCGTCGGTGCGCTGCAAATCGAGCCGAACAGCGAGGTATTCAACGCCGAATTGAACACGCTTGGCTTATCGATTAGCCCCGGCAACAACCGCATCGCCATTGGCGCGTCGGATGGCATGGCGCGGCTGTGGAGTGTGGAGTCGGGCGAAATTGTGACGCTGAATGCAGGCGATCAAATGCTGGCATGGGTGGATTTCAGCCCCAGCGGCGCGATGCTGGCGACAGCAGGGGTTGGCAGCGTTCGCATCTGGGATGTGCGTAACCATCGCCAGATCTTTGCTGTTGAAAGTGGCGTCGTGGACGTAATAGCCTTCAGCCCCGATAACCAGACCTTCGCTTTTGGTGGCGATGAGGATGTCGTGGAAGTGTGGTCGCTTGCCACGCGCGAACGCATTTATGCATTTGCTGACGCCACATCGGACATTGAAGGTTTGAGCTATAGCCCCAATGGGACACAGTTAGCGGCGTCGGGCGGCTGGGAAGATGGGAATGTGCGCATCTACGATCTCACCAGCGGCGAACTCGTGACCACACTGGATACGGGTACACAGGCGGCTTACGACGGGACATTTAGTCCTGATGGATCGCTTATCGCAGCAGCGACAGGCGACGGCGGTGTGATCGTATGGGATGTGGCGTCAGGGGAGCAAATCGTGTTGAGTAATTTCACGGGCTACGGCTTGACCTTCAGCCCCGACAGCACGCTCATCGCAACGGGCGACGACAGCAGCATCATCACCCTATGGGACGCGCGCACAGGTGAGGAAGTACGCACGTTCTCAGGACACACGCAGCGCATCGAAAGTTTAGCTTTCTATCCCGATGGCACGTTCCTTGTCTCTACCAGCGAAGACGCTACTGTACGAGTGTGGGATTTACGCGGCGATGAGTGACGACAAATACACGACTGAAGAAGAAACACAGCCCTTCGGACGCAGCATCTGCCACGTGTGCAGCGGCACAGAGTTTACGTGGGGCAAAGCCGCCAACTACGCAGCAGCAGGCACGGCGTTCGTGGATGAAAATCAAGCGCTGCTGTTTCCACAAGCAGATCGTGTGCGTGCGCGTTTGTGTCATCGCTGCGGCAATATTCAGTTTTTTGTGGATGTCAGCGGTGAATAGCGCCTTGAAAATGACCGAAGCATTCAAGCACCGAACTCAACACTCACAACTGAATAACTGATGTTACGCAGGCTTAGCTCGAACAAGGGGTTTAAACCCCTTGTTCACAGGTTCACGGTGCGTAACGTC
>CALMZT010000384.1 GCA_937870805.1 uncultured Chloroflexota bacterium | reverse complement strand
ATCGGGATTCCCCTGCGCGCGGCGACGATCGCCGAAAGAGCGCTGTTGGTGTCGCCCAGCAGCAAAAGTTTTTCGGGTTTGTATTTTTCTAAAACCTGATCGGTTTTTTGAAGAATCTGCCCGATTTGTTCACCGAACGTTTTTTTCAAACAGCGTGGAGTGACAGCGATGTGCCGTTGTGGTTTCGACGTGGCTTGGCGCTGTTTACCCTACCGACGAATAAGCTCAATATGTTGGAGCCTGCGCAGCGAGCCTCACGCAGCAACAGCTTGTTTACACTCGACGAGATGAATGCTGAGCCGACGCAAGATGCTGAATTGTGGCGGGCGCAAAGTTATGGGATGGTGCTGTATATTGCACAGCAGGCTGGCGTGCAAGGATTGTTTGAGTTGGCACGTAACCCGGGCGAATCGTTTGCTGATACTTATCAGCGTGCGATGGGACAGCCGCTGTCTAATTTAATCAGCAGTTGGCAGCGCTGGTTGTTCACCTCTAGTGCGGAAGCTGCTTATGCCTACTTCCCACAGTTAGCCACTACGCCTACTCCGAGCTTCACCCCCACGCCGACGCAGCCACGCCCCACTGCCACCCCGACGGCAACAAACACGCCCACCATCACACCCAGTGTCACCAACACTGGCATTCCCGAACGCATCCTCCCAACCTTAACACCTACGCGCACACCTACCGATGCTCCGGCTTCTGTGACACCGCGACCCGCAGGCAGCTTGCGCACGCCGACGCCAACGCCGACCCCGACTTCGACTTTGCCGGGTGGGCAATCGACGGGCTTTGCCGCATTAGCTGTTATTTTCCTATTGTTAGCCGGGTTGTCAGTAATTTATCTGCGGCAGAACAGCCGCAGGAGTTAGACCATGATTGATTTGTATTCTCTAAGTTTTGAGCAGCTAGGCGATTTACTGGCAAGTTGGGGAGAGCCACGTTTCCGCGCCAGGCAGCTCTGGGTGTGGCTGTATGAGCGCCGCGTCGATTCGTTTGCGAAGATGACTGATTTGCCGAAGACTCTGCGCGCGCGTTTGGAAGCCGAGGTGACGCTTGGCTCTTTGACACTGGAAACGGAGCAGGGCAGCAAAGATGGCACGATCAAGCGTGTGTATCGTCTGCCTGATGGACAGTTGATTGAATCGGTGCTGATGCCGTATGACGATGACCGTCGTACTGCGTGCATTTCGACACAGGCGGGCTGTGCGATGGGCTGCGTCTTCTGCGCGACGGGGCAGATGGGTTTTGCGCGACAGTTGACCGAGAGCGAGATTTTTGAGCAGGCAGTGTTCTTTGCGCGGGAGCTTGAGGCGCAAGGCGAACGTTTGAGCAACGTCGTGCTGATGGGCATGGGTGAACCGTTCCATAATTATGAGGCGTCGTTAGGCGCGATTAAGCGCCTGATGGACGATTTGGGCATTGGCGCGCGCCATATCACGGTCAGCACTGTCGGACTCGTGCCGCAAATACGCCAGTTTGCTGATGAAGGCTTGCAAGTGAAGCTGGCGATCAGCTTGCACGCCGCGACGGATGAGGAACGCTCAGCGCTGCTGCCTGTCAATAAACGTTGGAATCTAGATGAACTGATCGGCGCGTGCCATTACTACGTTGAAAAGAGTGGGCGACGCCTCACGTTTGAGTGGTCATTGATACAAGGCAAGAATGATACGCCGGAACAAGCCCATGCGCTTGGCAAACTGCTGAAGGGTCTACACTGTCATGTGAACTTGATTCCACTGAACCCGACGGCGGGCTATTCCGGTGGACCATCAGCGGAAGGACGCATCAAACAGTTTGTGGCAATACTCAGTGATTACGGTATTCCAGCGACAGTCCGCGTGCGGCGCGGCATTGACATCAACGCAGGCTGCGGGCAGTTGAAGGTAGCAGTGTTGAAGCGGGAGAAAGTGCGAAAGGCAGAAGAATAATGGCGATTCACCTGCGTGAGAATCAATATAAGGGTGTCAACGCGCATTTGCAAAGCATCTTTCATCGCAGAAGCTGGCGCGGATTTCATAATGCTCACATTACCCATTTAAGTGAGGCTTTGCAACAGCTTTTGCCGCCTGAGTCGGGTTATATTGTAATGGCAGAAGAGTCTTTGCAGGTTGACCATTATGATCCTGATACTGAGGAAACTACATCGAGTCGTCCCATTCCTGATGTGTCTATCTATGGCAGTCGTCTCTCTAAATTTCAGCCTCAATCTTCTGCCGCATCTGAGCCTGTAGCCGTCGTGCCGCTGCGCTCTACTTTTAATTACCATGAACCAGATGAAGTCGTGAGCGTGATGATCTATAAGCCACAGGCAGACGAGCTATTAGGTTTACTTGTCACACGTCTTGAGTTAATTTCACCTGCGAATAAACCTCCTGGCTCTGGCTATCGTGAATATTTGGCGAAACGTGCACACACCTTACAAAGTGGAGTGCGATTAGTTGAGGTGGATTACTTTCATGAGCGACGTTCAGCCATCAAAATTCTGCCCTCGTATCTCCAGCACGAACCAGGTGCTGCACCCTATACGATACTGGTCAATGACCCCGCACCTGAGATTGAACAAGGCAAAACCATCATCTACAGATTCAAAGTTGATGAGCCGATTCCCAAAGTACAAATCCCATTGCTAGAGAATGAGAGTGTAGTGCTTGATTTTGGAGCTGTCTACAATCACACATTCAACATGAATGCAGCCTATGGCTTGCGTTTCGTAAACTACAGCGAACTTCCTGAACTCCTTGGGACTTATGACGAAGAAGATCAACAACGCATTCAAACAGTGATGAAACGGATACAAGAACCTACCAACGGAGCATAAAACCATGCAATACGTCAATCTCGGCAAGACAGGGCTGAAAGTTTCGCGCATTTGTTTGGGGATGATGACTTATGGCACGTCGAAGTGGCGCGATTGGGTGCTGGATGAAGAACCCAGCCGTCCCTTCGTGCAGCAGGCGCTGGAATTGGGCATCAACTTCTTCGATACGGCGGACATGTATTCGTTGGGGATGAGCGAGGAAGTGACGGGGCGTGCGCTGAAGGACTTCGCTTCGCACCGTGATGACGTAGTGATTGCTACGAAAGTCTATAACCCGATGAGCGATAAGGTGAACGACAGAGGCTTGTCGCGCAAGCACATCATGAAGTCGATTGACCGTTCACTGAAGCGGCTGCAAACCGATTACGTTGACCTGTACCAGATCCATCGCTGGGACAACGAGACGCCTATTGAGGAAACGCTGGAAGCACTGCATGATGTGGTCAAGGCGGGCAAGGCGCGCTATATCGGGGCGTCGAGCATGTGGGCGTGGCAGTTCACGAAGGCGCTGTACCTTGCCGATCAGCGCGGATGGACGCGCTTCGTGTCGATGCAGAACCACTACAATCTGGTGTACCGCGAGGAAGAACGCGAGATGATGCCGATGTGCGTGGCGGAGGGCGTGGGCATCATCCCCTGGAGTCCGCTGGCGCGCGGCTTCCTGGCGGGCAACCGGACACGCGAGAAAACTGGCGATACCCCACGCTCAAAAACCGATCAGTACGCGCACAACCTGTACTACCAGGAGACGGACTTCAAGGTGCTGGAGCGAGTGACAGAGGTGGCGCAGCAGCGTGGCCGATGGAAAACCGAGCATATCCAGGCCCTGACGCACCTTCCGAAACTTCGGGCTAACGCCTTCGCCAAAAATGCTGTTAACGCGTTGGCCGTTCGCAGATTGTTGAACCATGCTGACAAGCGCAGAAACTGTTTCTTCCGAGTACTGCGAGGTGCCAAATGCCTCCGAATATCCTAATTCTTCAAACGTAATGAACTCGGATTCTCTCCCACCTAGAGAGGCGCACGGAATTTTGATTCGATTATATTGGCTGGAGCCGACACCGTATAACGAGGTAGTGCCTAACAAAACAAGATTGGGCGAACGAATGATGGGGCGACCAGCCGTAGAAGACGCAATCTCGCTTTCTGCTTTCGAATACCGGCGTCTGTATTCAGATACTGTCTCGGCACTTGCCGCCAGCATGCTTACCAGTTTTCCGCCAAGAATCGCGTTGTAAGGCTGAATCGCCCCGCATACCGAAATATCAGCAACCGCAATACCGACTCTATCTGCTTTCACTTTCCGCACGATTCT
>CALMZT010000383.1 GCA_937870805.1 uncultured Chloroflexota bacterium | reverse complement strand
GTCCATTGATTGTCGGTTAGTCTCACGTCAGTCATGAGACTATTTTATATGAGCTTCTCAAATGTCAACAGAACCTAATGAAGATGGTTTTTTGCGGGTCGCTCGACATGCGTGGACATCCTGCTATGTGTGCGGATGGTGATGCGAGTATTATAACGCAAACTTTACGCGAAATCTCTTCACTTGTGATAGGCTAGAGCAAAATAAAACATAGAAAATGGAGCTTATGATGGCAACCGGAGATGGCACAAAAGAAAATCCCTGGGTGTTACAAACGCCGTCGGGGACATCGGAATACACGATGTACAAAGACGAAAGCCGCAACCCGCCGATTCTCGTGTGTACGGTGGGCAAAACGGTGCTGCATTATGATCTGCGCGCGATCAATGACCTGCACGAAATGCTCAAGAAGCATGGCGACTGGATGGAATTGGGCAGCGCCGACGAGCAAAAGCCCGCGAAGGAAGGCACGGTTGAGGCGTGGGGACGTTCGGCGGATAATCCTGTAGGCGGCTGGTATGGGCTGAAGAAGGGCTATCGCGGGCGTTTCGGGATGTATCTGCCGCCGCTGATGGAGGCGCTGGGGCTGGTGGAGTTGGAGCACAACGCGAAGAATAATCGGATGCGGGCGAAGTGAGTTAAGAAGTCCAGTCAGATCGTGAATTGAAGAGCAGTGGTTAGCGTATAATAGTAGTCGGATAATGGAGGTCATCAGTGGATAAACAAACTGACTTAAAAATACTGGGAATTCCGCTGGATGCTGAGTTAGTCGATCTTTGTGACTACTCCCCACAGCTAAAGCTGGGGGCTTCTATCGTCTTTCACGAATACACTCTAGTCCTGGTGTAGTTAAGGATTTCTCTCCCGGGTACGTTGAACGTTTTACGCAGCGAACTTCCCGCTGCAACTGCCTACGCTCAGTTTTTAAGGAGCCGCGCTAGACCAACGTTGAGTCTATTCTACTTCTACCGTTTTCGGTCTCGTCGTATGGGTTCTATGCTACCTCATTTGAGGCTAAAATATACGTTCGTGCGCCTTATATCCTTATATGTGTAATATTGTTATTTGACATTTTACCCTAAATTGATGCACACTTAAGGAGGGGAACAAAACCAAACTTTTTAACAACTAAATAGCAGTAAAAGGAGACAACTCTATGAAGCCGCTGGATACTGAGGGGCGTTTACGCTTGTTCCGTTACGGATTGATCGTGATCGTCATCGTGGCTTTTCTGGTCAGCCTGTTAGCACCCTATGTCTCTTTAAGTTTCTTAAGCACAGTCGGCATTTCCTATGGCATTACCGACGGATTGCCTACAGCACTCCTGTTTACGGCAGTAGTTGCCGTGATTGCCGTAATCGCTTATTTCGCATACCGCGCTCTTCTAACACGTAGTTCGAGCAGCGGGTCATAAGATTTAGACAAAGAATGCTCGAAGCCGAGGACATTTTATCCTCGGCTTTTATTTTGCGTAACACTTGTAAAAAATCCATAAAAATTAGGAGCTAGACATCTAAAAGTTAGCGAACGTCCGTAGATTGTTGTAGCCTCAAACTTAGAGGTCCTTGAATGACACATGCAATTGAAGGAGATGCTCGTATGCGTAAGTTCGTTTTGTTGACCGTATTGCTGGTGTGTTTGGCAGCGGTTTTTGCTGTGAATGCCCAGGGTGCTCAACCTTCCAGTTTGGTGGTTGAAGACCAATTTGTTTTCGGAAACGAAATAAATATACCCGAACTTCACCTTGACCAGGATGGCTTTATTGTGATCCACATCGACAATGAGGGCGCGCCCGGTCCGGTGGCTGGTTTCCGTTATCTTAAAGCGGGTTGGTATATCAACCTTAAGGTTGAGGTCGATACCACGATGCTTACACCAACCGTCTTCCCGATGCTGCACTACGATACCAACGCCAATGGTGAATACGAATTTGCGGGTGGCGAACTCGATGGACCTGTCGTTGTGGATGGTAACGTGTTGGTCGCCCCGATGGCGCTGACAGCGATCAATGCCAGCGACCAACTGGCAGATGGCAGCCTCACCATCGCATCGGTGACAATCGATCAACCCGGTTTCGTAGCCCTGCACATCCAGCAGGACGGTGCTCCCGGTCCAGTGCTGGGCACGGTACAAATTCCGGCAGGCACTTCTACCGATGTGACCGTAGAATTCACCAACAACGATATTCTCCCAACGACGGTTGTTTACCCGATGCTGCACTACGATACGGATGGCAACGGCATTTATGAATTCGCGGGCGGTGAACTGGATGGTATCGTGGTGACAGGCGGGCAACCGGCATTCGGTCCCGTTTCAACAGGTCCCTCGATCAATGCCAACGCTCAGAACATCATCTACAGCGATGCAACAGCCGCCACGATGGGCGATACAAGTGGGCAGACCCCAGTCTTCCGTGCGAATTCTGTCCTACTCGATCAGCCTGGTTTCTTAGTCGTTCATATTGAGCAAGATGGGGGACCCGGACCCGTGGCTGGCGTAGTCTATTTGGAGGCTGGCTTCTATGAAGAAGTTGAAGTGCCGCTTGATATGCTGCCCATTGAAGAAATAACAACGACTGTGTTCCCCATGCTGCACTACGATACGGACAACAACGGCGTCTACGAATTCGCGGGTGGCGAACTCGATGGCATTGTCGTGGTCGATGGCAATCCGGTTTTCTTTGCGACGCAGATCGCCCCATCGTTTACTGAGGATGCTCAAGCTGTCAGCGAAGATAATACGCTAACCTTCGACATGGTTCTCGCAGATGCTCCCGGTTTCCTCGTGATCCATGACGACAATGGCGGGGCACCTGGTCCGGTGCTTGGTTTCGTGCGTGTACAAGAAGGACTCAATCAAAATGTCGTCGTGACACTTGATCAGGGCACGCCCAGTACCACCACTGTGTTCCCGATGCTGCACTACGATACCAACCTCAATGGTCAGTACGAGTTTGCAGGTGGCGAACTTGACGGTCCCGTGATCGTGCGTGACGAAGTGGTCGTCCGTCCTCTGGACATCAGCGGTCAATAAACGATATAGCGCATGATAAAAATAGAGGTGCAGTTTCCCGCACCTCTATTTGATTGAGGGGTGTGCATAACCAAGTGTGAACTCTCTACATCCCACTCTACATCCCTCCCCATATCTGGAGCG
>CALMZT010000382.1 GCA_937870805.1 uncultured Chloroflexota bacterium | reverse complement strand
AATCTACTCGCTCGGCAGTTTCGCAACCAGCGCACTCACACCCTCGGCTTGATTATCCCTGCAAACGACTATACCTTCTCCACTGGTTTCTACAGCCAACTCATGCTTGGCATTGGCGATGCTGCATCCGCCCAACATTATGATCTCCTCATCAGTGCGCAACAGCCTGGCGACGGGGAGATGGCGGCGTATCGCCGTATGGTCGCTGGCAATCGGGTGGATGCCATGATCGTCGCGCGCACCCGCCGCAATGATGCTCGCATCCGTTATCTGCAAGAACAGGGACATACCTTCGTTGTGTCGGGTCGTGGTGCGCCGGGAGAAACCTCCGATTATCCATATATTGACGTAGACAGTCAGGCAGGAATATGCTCGGTTGTCCAGCATTTTGTCGAACTGGGACACCGCGATATTGGCTTGATTTTACCCCCGGCAGAACTTGCCTTCACGGGCTATCGCTATGAAGGCTACTGTGAGGGATTAGCAGAGGCAGGCATTCCCTACCGCCCAGAGTATGTGGTGAATGGCGACCTGTTGTGGTCAGGAGGGTATCAAGGCACACAGTCTTTGCTAGATCGTCACCCACCCTTGACCGCCATTGTCGCCTGCAACGACTTGATGGCGCTGGGCGCTATGAGCGCTGTGCAGGGGCGTGGTCTTCAGGTAGGACGCGACGTAGCGGTTGCTGGATTCGACGATATTACCGCCGCCGAATACGGTTATCCGCCGCTTACAACGGTACATCAACCGACGTATGAGATTGGCCAGCGCCTGGTCAGATTGCTTATCAGCATCATCGACGGTGTACCACCTCAGCAAACGCAGGTACTGCTGCCCGGTAAGCTCGTCGTGCGCGCTTCAAGCGGCTTTAAACGGACTTAACGAGAGGAGGCTGCCAGATCATCAATGCAGACCCGTAACTTACATTAATTTATCAGGCTTAAAGAATTTAGGAGGAACAATGCGTAGAAATTTCTTGTTCATCGTCGTTTTTGGAATGTTATTGCTCACATCTACTGTGGTGGCGCAGGATGAGGATGTTACCTTCCTCTCAAGCCAGTTCAACATTGTTGAAGAGGCAGCCCGCTTCCGTGAAATCCTGGCAGCAGGCGGTTATGACTTCAGCGAAATGGCAGGCGGCGACATCATCACACAGGTGCTAGCCCAAGCCGAAACCGGTACGGGCGAAATTGATTTGATTGGCGACCTGCACGGTGGCTTCGCACCGTTGGCTTCCGCCGATGCTCTCACCAACATGATTGACGTGCTAGAAGATTTAGAGGCTGACCGCGAGTTTATCCCCTGGACCGTTGAGCTTGGGCTGCTTGGCTCCGATGATTATCTCTATTACGTCCCTTGGATGCAGGCGACCTACATCATGGCTGCCAACAACCAGGCGCTTGAATATCTCCCTGAAGGTGCAGACATCAATGCTTTAACTTGGGAGCAGCTTGCTGCGTGGTGCCAGAACATCGTGAATGAAACTGGCGAACCCCGCTGTGGCTTCCCCTACGCAGGGCTGTTCCACCGCATTTTGGAAGGTTACCTGTGGCCGTCATTCACAGGCGGCATGGTAACGAACTTCAGAAGCCAGGAAGCAGCGGATATGCTGGCGTGGGTGCGCGACGAACTATGGCCCTATGTCAACCCTGAATCCATCAGCTACGAGTTCATGCAAGACCCACTGCTGGCTGGGGATGTGTGGGTAACGCTCGATCACACGGCACGCTTGATTAATGCTTTCAACGAGCAGCCAGAGAATTTTGTCGCGTTCCCCGCTCCGGCTGGTCCAGCGGGGCGAGGGTTCATGCCTGTGTTGGTCGGTCTGGCAGTGCCCAGCTCATCTGACAACCCGGAGGGTGCAGCCGCGCTCATTGAATATCTCACCCGTCCTGAAACCCAGTACCAGGTGTTAAGTCAACTGGCGTTCTTCCCAGTGGTCGCTGGCGTAGACATGACCGACCTGCCAGACGGCGTGGCGCTGGAGGCGGGTGCTGTCGAGGCACAGGCGAATTCGGAAGACGCGCTTCCGTCACTGTTGC
>CALMZT010000381.1 GCA_937870805.1 uncultured Chloroflexota bacterium | reverse complement strand
CACCCTTAGCCAGAGGTTTTGAACCTCTGGCGCTGCCCACCGAACCCTTAAGGCTTAGCTTGATGCCTGAGAACCTGGGTGTTCGCCCGCTGCTCAGCCCTGTACGTTTGTCCCTACAAAGATGTTGTGAACCCTTGTAACCTTCAAACTAAATTTGATGCGCTGGCTCTGTATCTCACTATAAGTACACGACATTTCCATTGTAACGGATTTATATCCTTCGCTGAAAGCCATCCTGACGTCTAAAAAGTTTATCGAGCCTCTTGACCCTGACGTAACGTAAGGGTTTAAGATATCCTTTGAGTCAGGAGATGGATGAAGTTGTACACTGTCAAACAGTTATCGGATTTAGCAGAAGTCAGCGTGCGCACGCTGCATCATTACGATGAGATTGGCGTGCTCAAGCCCTCGAAAGTCGGCGCGAACAACTATCGCTACTACGATGATGCGGCGCTCCTGCGGCTTCAACAAATCCTGTTTTATCGCGAAATCGGGCTGGAACTCATGCAGATCAAGGAAATTCTCGACAGTGCCAACTTTGATCTTGTGGCAGCGCTGCGTTCACATCGGACGGTGCTTCAGGAAAAGATCAACCGCCTGAATAACCTTGTCAGCACGGTTGACAGCACGATCATGCATCTAGCAGGAGAAATGAATATGAAGAAGAAAAGACTCTTTGAGGCATTCAGCGAAGAAAAGCAGAAGCAGTACGAACGGGAAGCCCGCTTGCAATGGGGACCCGACACCGTGAACCAGTCGATTAAACTGTGGAACAGCTACAGCGACGCCCAAAAGAAAGCCATCATGGAAGAAGGTGGGCAAATCTACAATGATTTGACGGACGCGCTTGAGGCAGGAAAAGCACCACAAAGCCCAGAGGTGCAGGACATCTTGCAGCGCTGGCATGAGCATCTGCGCTATTTCTACGAGCCGACGCTGGAAGTTCTGCGCGGATTAGGACAGGGCTACAACAGTGATCCCGGCTTCATCGAAACGTTCACGAAATTTCATCCTGATCTGCCGCAGTATCTGGAAGACAGCATCACACAGTACGTCGATGATCTGGAGACTGCCGAAATCGAACGGATGCTGGCGGAAGATCAACACAAGCGGTTACAGGGCTAGAAATGTTGCACGAAAAATGTGGGTTGTAGGGGAGCAATATGAGCGTGTTTAAGAACTTATACTGCATGTTTAACCCCTCTCTAAATCTCGCCGCTTCGCTTACACGCCAGCGGAGAGAGACTTAAAAACCGCGTGCGCTCCTGCCTTTCTCCCCCTTTCTCCGCTGGCGGGGCAAAGGGGGTTGGGGGGATAGGGGTTAATTTCGCCGTGTCTTGGTGATCTTTTTAAACACCCTCATGTTGCTCCCTTACCCATTCTTTCATAGATACACAGGTGTCGGCGTTGGGTTACGCTCCTCAAAGCCGCGCTGATGCCAGTAGGGATAAATCGGCTCACGTTCACTGGCGATGTCTAATTTGATAACTTGTTCGGCGCTCAGGTTCCAGCCTAGCGCGCCGAGATTTTGCCGCAACTGTTCTTCATTACGCGCGCCGATGATGACGCTGGCAACCGTTGGGCGCTGCAACAGCCAGTTGATCGCCACCTGCGCGACGCTCTTGCCTGTTTCGGCAGCAACCTCATCCAGAACATCAATCAGTTTGTAAAACCACTCTTCAGGAAGTGACGGACCTTCGCCCGCGCCCTGCTGGATTCGCGTACCCTCTGGCATCGGCTGGTTGCGGCGGAATTTACCGCTGAGACGCCCGCCTGCCAGCGGACTCCACACCAGTGTCCCGACCTTCTGATCAAGCGCCAGCGGCATCAGTTCCCACTCGTACTCGCGCCCGACCAGCGAATAATACGCCTGATGTGCCGCGTAGCGCGTCCAACCGTACCTGTCGGAAATGGCAAGCGCTTTCATCAAATGCCAGCCGGAGAAATTCGAACAGGCGATGTAACGCACCTTGCCGCTTTGCACCAGTTCATCCAGCGTGCGCAGCGCTTCTTCGATGGGCGTCTTGGCGTCAAATCCATGTAAGGTGTAAATGTCGATGTAATCGGTATTCAGGCGGCGCAGGCTGGCTTCACATGAACGCAGCAGATGAAAGCGCGAAGACCCAACATCGTTTGGCTCGTCGCTCATGCGAAAGGTTGCCTTTGTGGAGATGAGCAGCTTATCGCGGCGTCCGGCGATGGCTTGCCCAAGAATTTCTTCCGACAATCCTCTCGAATACACATCGGCGGTATCAAACAGGTTCGCGCCCGCCTCCAAACACATATCGACGAGCCGCTTGGCTTCGTTGACATCACTCGTGCCCCACTTGCGGAAGAATTCTGTGCCGCCGCCAAATGTCCCCGTGCCAAAGCTGAGCACAGGCACTTTCAAGCCAGAACCACCGAGCAATCTGAATTCCATGTCATTTCCTCATTGATGGATGAATGTAAATAAAATGGTGCTGCAAGAGGAGAAGGTCAATCACCTTCGTGTTCCTTATAAAACTTATCCCACTCCTGACGGAACTCGCGGTGCATCGTATCGTCGGCAACGTGCGGTGTATTTGCGCCTAAAGAATGAATCGTCGCAGGCACAAAATCTTCCAGCGCGCGCCCGACGAAATAGATCATATCGACGGCTTGTAACTGCGCGTTGGCGCGGTGATTGCCCCACGACAAGCCCAGCAGCAGCGCGACTACCGCCACCCTGAACCACATCTGCCACAGGTCAAACGGGATGATAATCAGCGCGATCATCAGCGGCAGCACGAAAATATCAATCAGATAAGGGATGGCGATGCGTGTACGCAGTTTGAGGCGTGTGGCTTCGCCTACACGCTCGAATGTGCCGTGCAGCAGCGTCACGTTGCTGGAGCGCCCGCGAGAACGCCACCCTAACTTGCTGCTGCATCGCATTCGGAAACCATCTTCACGCGGCTCAAGATAATAACGCCGCCCATCACTGAACACATCGCGCAGTTGTAGGCGGTCTACGCTCGGCTTGGCGGCGATTGCCATTGCTTGCAGGCACGCGGCAGGTGTGGCTTCCACCGTCAACAGGGTGATCTCGTGGACGTACCACACACGCTGCAACACCAACTCAACGAGCGCAGAAAAAGGATTGCGCATAAGAACTAGTCTTTGAATATTTTGATAATCTTTGTTATCATTTGCCTTGTGAGACGTTCTCACAAGACAGAATAGACGGTTGTCTCATTGGCGCAAGCCTCTCTTGCAAACATGACG
>CALMZT010000380.1 GCA_937870805.1 uncultured Chloroflexota bacterium | reverse complement strand
TCTGCTGAAAATCGACCATGATACGCGATACTGGATTGACCATGAGCATTCCCCAAAGAATGAATAATAATTTTTTGCCACTTGTAGCCTGTCCTACAAGCCAGCATAAAAGGATTACAAAACGTTGTCAAGCGCTCAGCGATAATGTTCCCGCATCGCTTCGTGGAAGGGCAGCGCTAAAATCTCATCCAACATGGCACAGGCTTGATCCATAGATTGTGTATAAGGGTCCATCATGATGAGTTGCAGCAAATGTTTTTTGCTGCCTGTTTCATATGCCTCTAGCTCAACCTCAATCGGCGCAACACGATCACGCAGAATGTACGCCGTGAGTGGACGCGGAAGTCCATCCGTTTTAATTCCCTGAATACCTCGTTTGCTCACCAGCGTCGGGATTTCGACAGCGAAATCGCGCGGCACGCCCGGCACAAAATCGCCACTGTTCGGGATATTGGCGATCAGTACGCGGGGAATGTCGCAAGCCAGCGCCTCGATCATCGGCACCATCACCTCGCCCGATGGCTTTGGCGGAAAGGCGTCGATCACTTTGCTGTTTTCGTCTTCTCCCACACGCTTAATGCTTGCGACGGTGCGTTCCAGCCAGCCAAAATAATCTGCGTACCACAACAATGGGTCTTCGTGCCAGCGCTTTTCAGTTGCCTCATCGACGTGAAACCAATAAGGCCAAGAACCGCCGCCGGGATTACAGGTGTCGCCAATCGGGAACACACCGAAACGTTTATAGAGATCGACGGCAACAGGTCCCATGTAGTCGCTGGGCTTGCAGGTCTCCCAATACTTCGGTGCTTCGGTTTCAATCCACTTGTTCAGCACGGGCATCACATCTTGCCCTTTGTGATACAAATGCGTCAGCCAGACAAAGTGATTGACGCCTGGGATTTGGTATGTGAGATATTCACGCTCTAATCCCAACAAATCAGCGATCTTATAAACTGCGCTGAAGCCATGACATAAGCCGACGATTTTTGCTTTGGGATATTTGCGCCCCAGATAAGTAATCCCCGCCAACACCGGATTATCGACTTGCAGATACCATGCATCGGGGCAAACGTCCAATACATCTTCAATCACCGAATCGAACAGCTTGAACTGGTAGAAATTAATCCAGAACGCCTCATCGTGCATCACATGCAAGCTGCCACCCATGCGATAGCCATATTTGAGTGCTACATCCCAGCCCGCGCGTAAGCGTTCATGTCCTGCGGCTAATGCTGTGTTGATGACAAAATCTGCGCCTTGCAGCGTTTCGCGGCGGTTCGTTGTCTTTTCCAGGATCAGCCGATTGCCTACCTCGTCAGCGTACCGTTGACACAGTTTATGGATAGCATCAAGACGTTCCTGGTTAATGTCCATGAAGCTGATCGTGCTGCCCGCCAGATTAGGGGTTAAGCACAGGTCGAT
>CALMZT010000379.1 GCA_937870805.1 uncultured Chloroflexota bacterium | reverse complement strand
CGGCTGGCGGCGCGGATGAGCAGAATTTTGATACCAGATGCCAAGTACCTACCTCTCGCAGCAGGATTAGCGCTCGTCAGCGCGTGGCATCTCGTGTGGGCAGCGGTTTCCGGCATGGAGACGATGCTCATCTGCACCTTTACGCTGGCGCTGCTGTGGGTCGCGCTGCAAGAAGCAGATAATGAACTGACGGATGCAAAAACATCGTTCCTGCGTGGTACATGGTTCGGCGCGCTGGCAGCCTTAGCTACTGCTACGCGACCTGAAGCCGTGCTGCTGGCAGGCATCATCGGTTTCGCAATGTTGATCGCCCGCGCGCAGGTGTGGCGCAGTTTTTTGATGTGGAGCTTCGGCGCGGCGCTAGGGTTCGCTCTATTCATTACACCGTACTTCGCCCTCAACTACCAACTCACAGGCGGACTGCTGCCGAATACCGCCGCCGCCAAGCAAGCTGCCAGCGTTCCGGCGCTCATGTTCTACAGCTTTCCTGAACGGCTTTGGCAGATGTTTTACCGCCTGATTGCAGGCGGACAACTGCTGATTGCGCCGGGCATGGCGGCTGCGATTCTGTTGGCTCTGTGGCGCATACGGCAGCAGCGCACTTGGGTATTCCATCTTGTGCCTGTCATCTGGGCAATTGCACTCATTTCGCTCTATGCCGCACGCCTGCCTGCTGGCGAACAGCATGGTCGCTACACGATGCCCGTGCTGCCGGGCATGATCGTGATCGGCGTGATCGGCACGTTCTGGCTGATGAGACAGGGGCGACGATCACTCATCGGGCGAGTGCTTAGCCGCACAATGTCCATCACAGCAGTATTAGTATTTACCTATTACGCCGTGATTGCCGGTCCCGGTATCTATCGCACCGACGTGAGCGTTATTAATCAGGAACAGGTCGCTTCAGCGCTGTGGATACGGGGCAATCTCCCCCCTAATGAATTACTTGCCGTTCATGACATCGGCGCGGTGGGTTACTTCGCGCCACGCCAAATCCTCGATGTCGCTGGCTTGGTGAGTCCAGAAGTCGTTCCGATCATCTTAGACCCTGACGCGATGTGGGAACTGCTGCGACAGCGTGATGTGCGTTATCTGATGGCATTTCCAGATCAAATTCCTGGCGATGATGAAAATGACCCCCATCTTTGCCCGATTCATCGCAGTGGTGGCACAACCTCCCCTAACATCGGCGGTCCTACAATGGTGGTTTATGCGCTGACCTGGAATGGAGTTTGTCCATAGCGCACTCTGTAGGAAGATTTTCCTACTCGTGATATAATGCCCCGCAGGGGAGAATTTCTCATTTCTCGTGTTCGTCAATGGAATGTTTTGAACTTAGAGGGAAGATTATGTCTACCAATGTGCAGCATCGGCAGGACTTGAAGCCCCCGCCACCTGAACTGGATGAAGGCTACTGGTCTGCGCTTCTCCATGAAGGCGAGTTTTCGGGTTCAGTACCTACCGATACTTACACCGAGAGCCGTAAGGTGAGTGAATCAGAGGGGTTCGCCAGAGAATCGGTTTACGAAGCAGAAGAGTCAAAAAATTCTGTCGGAAATGACTGGGCGGAAATCCAACGGATTACCGAAAATGATGAGGTTATCGAACTGCCTGTCGTTGGCTACAATCGCGGCGGGCTGCTCGTCGAATGGCGTAATCTGCGCGGCTTTGTGCCCGCCAGCCAACTTATGGATTTCCCATCAAATCCCAATCCTACGGTGCGACGTGCGGCGTTAATGGCGCGCATTGGTCAAATATTGGAATTACGTGTTATTGAACTTAGCTCAGAAAAGAATCGCTTGATCCTTTCAGAACGTGCCGCGCGTGTGCAGGCGGGTGAACGTGCCGACATTATGACGCGCCTGAGACCGGGCGATATTGTCTCTGGCTGCGTCACAAATCTGTGTGATTTTGGCGCTTTTGTCGATCTGGGAGGTCTGGAAGGACTGATTCACATCAGTGAACTCAGTTGGGGACGTGTAGGACACCCGAACGATACGCTTGAACGTGGGCAAGAAATCAGCGTCTACATTCTTGAAGTAGATCGTGATGGAGGGCGTATTGCTTTGAGTGTCAAACGTTTGCGCCCTGATCCCTGGGAGACTGTTCAGGAACGTTACCGCATCGGAGAGATTGTCGAGGGATTGATTACGAACGTGGTTGATTTCGGCGCTTTCGCCTGCATCGAAGAAGGTCTGGAAGGGCTGATTCACGTCTCCGAGCTGGCCGAAGGTCACTTCTTGCATCCGCGCAACGTCGTCACGGAAGGCCAACGTATTAGCGCCCGCATCTTGAGCATCGACGGACGAGCGCGGCGCTTGGGCCTCAGCCTGCGCTCGACCACATAAGCGCATTTTGCGGCCATTCATCGTGAGCATTTTGAGGTAAGGGCGCGGCATAACACATAAAGCTGCGCCCTTAC
>CALMZT010000378.1 GCA_937870805.1 uncultured Chloroflexota bacterium | reverse complement strand
TAAAGCTGTACCGTACCGCCACCGGGCCAGAAGAAGTATTGATGATTCGCAGGATTTGCTGCCACAAACGTGTTATCGATATCAGGCATGAAGTTGCCGATCCAGTCCACTTCTCCGTTCACCGCCGCCAGATTCGCCGGGTCGTTGCCGAGATAGACAGGCATACGCATACAATCGATATACGGCAGTTGGTTGCCCGCTTCGTCAACGCCCCAGTAGTTCTCGTTGCGGCAGATTTCCAGCACTTGCTCGTTCACAGCCACGACGTTGGTGAGTGGACCAGTGGCGACGGGTGTCTCGTTGGTGAACGTGACTGGATCTTCCACTGATGACCATTGATGTTCCGGCAGCGGCCAGAAGCGACCCAGGATGATATTCGCCTGCGTGTAAACGCGGCTCAGGTTGAAAGTGACTGTGTAGTCATCGACCTTCTCAACACTGTCTACGAATGCCAGCAAGCCGTGCCAGTCCAGACCGGGGTTCTCCGCGATCAAGTTGAAAGTAAAGACGACATCATCGGCATTAAAGGCTTCACCGTCACTCCACAGGACGCCTTCGCGCAGAGTAAAGGTAATCGCCAGCAGGTCATCCGAATAGCTGTAGCCTGTCGCCAGAACGTAGACTGGTTGCCCATCTACCGGATTCCAGACGATGAGTGGCTCAAACATCGTCATTCTTGTCCAGCGCGTGGGATTTGGATTGTAAGGGTTGAATACCGCTTGGAACGGTGCCTGCTGCCCTTCACTGACCACTACCGTCCCGCCGCGCGGGATGTCGGATTCCTGAGCAGTCACGATGCTCAGGCTGAGGCTCACCAGCAGCAGAGCCAGTATAACAAAAACCACTTTCTTGCTCATGTGTGCTCCTTAAGATAAAAGACTATTTCTGAATTGTCCGTCTTTGGGTTCAGTATTGCACAGACAACGACGATAAAGGTCACTTATTTCTCTCGATGAGTTTCATCTCCTTTCTTTATATTTACGCACCACACGACTGGCGAATCACAAGATGAGTTGGCAGTAAAATATGCTGTGGTGACTTCACCTTGCCCTCGATGAGGTCCAGCAGTAGTGCCGTAGCGAGTGCTCCCTTTTGCCGAATGGGTTGATGAATGGTGGTGAGTTGGGGAGCAAAGTCGAGCGCGGAGGTCACGTCATCAAATCCCACCAGCGCGACATCTGCCGGAATGCGCACTCTAGCTTCGCGTAATGCCTGAAGCGCACCGACAGCCGAGTCATCATTCCCGGCAAATACCGCGTCCACACCCTGCTTCAAAAGCTGCTTCATCCCCAGGTATCCAAATTTCTGATTAAAATGCCCTTCGACAATCAGATCGGGATCCATAGGGAGGTTGTGTCTTTCCAAGGCGTTACGGTAGCCAGTTAGCCGATCCATACCATCGACGTTGACCAAAATGCCTGTGATATGACCAATACGCCGCCGTCCCAAGTTAATCAGGTGTTCGACAGGCGTTTTAGCCCCCGCCACCTTGTCTACAGTAACGTAGTTGATTTGATCATTAAAAATGGCTGGACGTTCGACCATCACAAATGGGATTTTGGTCTCGAAAATACGCTGGATTAACGAGTTGTCGAGGGTATGAGCAGCAATAATCAAGCCCTCCATGAGTTGATTTTTCTGGAGGATGCGCTTGGTAAAACGTTGTTCTTCTTCGCCGGATTGTCCCCACCACAACAGGGTCGCATAATCCCGCTGGTGGGTTGTATCGCCAATCCCTTCTAACAGATTAGGGAAATAAAGAGATGATAATGCGGTGGGGGATTGTGGCAGGAGCGTGCCAATTACTTTCGAGCGTTGGGTAACGAGCGTGCGCGCGGCAAGGTTAGGGCGGAAGTTATGTTCGTCAATAATCCGCATAACCTTTTTACGTGTGCTCTCGCTCACATCGGAACGATCATTAATCACACGTGAAACTGTGGAGCGAGAAACACCCGCCAATTTTGCAATATCTTCTAAGTTTAAGCTCATAATCTTATTTAAAATATTTTCGGGAGCGTTCCCGATTAATTTCAGAGTTTAATGGAAACGCTCTCATCTGTCAAGCAAATGCATGTTCTAGGGAGTGGTGAACCTTGAGGAGACGTAGGGGCGCACCAATGTGTGCGCCCGACAATTATCTCCTTGAAAATCACTACTCCCCATGTTCTACACGGAGTCATCAGGGCGATTGCATCGAAATCGCGAATTGGGTCAAGGAAGGTCAGCAACGTCATTGTAGGGGCGAACCTGTGTGTTCGCCCGCTGCTCAGCCCTGTACGCT